>DAINRZ010000438.1:0-3706 GCA_036741575.1 Kapaibacterium sp. (SeqCode) | reverse complement strand
GAATATACATCCGGCAAACAGATGCAGGGCAGCATGAGTCAGCTTAAGACAGCAGACCCAAGCTCGTTCGAAAGAGCTAACTATATGAAAGCGCTCACAAAATATTCATTCTGATAAATTTGTGAAATAAGGCTGTTCGTAACCTTTGGGCAGCCTTTTTTCATGTTTGAAACTGAATGAAATAAAACAAGTTAAAAACGTCTTAGTTACATAATTTAAAAAGTAAAGGGAGAAGATAATTTTTCTTGAAAATTGATAAAACAGTTTGTTAATTTTAGATAAATATAATTGTTTGATAAATGCTTACAATTCATATTATAGATAATAATTTATAAAATATCAGCAAGAGCAGAAATGGAGAAAAGCGTAAAATACCTCGACGAGGTAACAATTCGGTTTGCCGGCGATTCCGGCGACGGTATGCAGTTAACCGGCTCACAGTTTTCCAATACTTCGGGCACATTGGGCAACGACGTAAACACGTTCCCCGATTACCCGTCGGAAATCAGGGCTCCCGAAGGTACTCTGTACGGCGTCAGCGCCTACCAGATTCAGTTCGGGCAAAAGAGGGTCAACACTCCGGGAGACGAGATAGACGTCCTTGTGGCTATGAATGCTTCATCGCTCAAGGTCAACCTGCCCAATGTTAAAAAGAACGGTATTCTGATAGTAAACTCCGACGGTTTCGACGAAAAGAACCTAAAACTGGCCAAATTTGAAACCAATCCGTTAAAAGATGATTCACTTAACGAGTATCAGGTTTACTCAGTCGATATGACCTCTTATATGAAAAAAGTCCTCGAAGACACTAAACTCTCAGTCAAGGAAGTCGAAAGGACAAAGAACTTTTTCGCACTGGGGCTTACATACTGGCTTTTCAACAGGCCGCTTGATAAAACGGTAAAATGGTTGAATGATAAATTTGCTAAAAAACCGTATATCCGCGATGCTAATATACGGGCAATCCAGGCTGGATGGGAATATGGAGCTTCGCGCCAGGAAATGGCCGTTCAGTACCATGTGGAAAGCGCTAATCTTGAGCCTGGTTACTACAGGAACATTACGGGCAACGAAGCTGCTGCAATTGGCCTTGTCGTTGCTTCGCACAAATCGAACCTGCCCTTATTCCTGGGTTCATACCCTATCACTCCGGCAACAGAAATACTTCATTTTCTCTCTGGATATAAAAAATATGGCGTAAAGCATTTGCAGGCAGAAGACGAAATCGCAGGTATTTCGAGCGCTATCGGCGCTTCTTTCGGCGGTTACCTTGCTGCCACGACTACCAGCGGCCCCGGCCTGTCGCTTAAAGTTGAGTCAATTGGTTTGGCTATAATGCTTGAATTGCCATTAGTGATTATCGACGTACAGAGGGCTGGCCCGAGCACCGGCTTGCCGACAAAACCAGAACAGTCCGACCTCTTTATGGCTATGTACGGCAGGCATGGCGAAGCGCCGCTGCCTATCGTTGCTGCCGACAGCGCTGCCGACTGTTTTGCCATGACGTTCGAAGCAGCCAGGCTGGCACTGAAATATATGACTCCCGTAATATTGCTTACCGACGGTTATATTGCACAGGGTACTAATCCCTGGAGAATTCCGGACCTATCAGAATTGCCTGATATAACTGTCAAATTCGAAACTAATGCTGACAACTTTATGCCTTACGCACGCGACCCCCAAACCCTTGCAAGGCCATGGGCAATACCCGGCACCCAAGGCTTAGAGCACAGGATTGGCGGATTGGAAAAGCAGGATATCACCGGCCTCGTCAGCCACGAGCCAATGAACCATCAACGGATGGTTGAGCTACGAGCCCGTAAAATCGAAAATATTAAAAATGATATTCCTGACGCCGTTGTTGAAGGCGAACAGGAAGGCGACCTTCTTATCGTAGGATGGGGCGGCACTTACGGCGCCATCAAAGATGCCTTTGACAGGCTAATTGGCCAGGGCCGCAAATTATCATATTTACACCTGAAGCACCTGAATCCTTTCCCCAAGAATTTCGAGAGCATCCTCAGGAGATTCAAGAGAGTGTTTGTTCCCGAGCTTAATATGGGGCATCTGAAGTCGGTTATCCAGTCTAAGTTCCTGATTCCTGTGATTGGATACAACAAAGTACAGGGCCTGCCCCTGAAAGCCCACGAAGTAGAGCTAATTGTTACTGAACTATTGAATAAGGAGGTAAAATGACTTACCTTGAGGAAATAATCCAAACTCCGCATATAGGCGATATCAAGACAACGCCGAAAGACTTTAAAGCTCCCATAGATGTGCGCTGGTGCTCCGGCTGCGGCGGCTATGCAATACTTGCCCAGACGCAAAGGATATTGCCCGAACTGAACATACCCAAAGAGAAATTTGTGTTCATTTCCGGTATCGGCTGCTCGAGCCGTTTTCCATACTATATGGACGTGTATGGAATGCACACAATGCACGGCAGGGCACTGGCGATAGCCTCGGGCGTAAAAATAGCCAGGCCAGACCTATCCGTATGGGTGACTACCGGCGACGGCGACTGTATGAGTATTGGCGGCAACCACCTGATACATGCTGCAAGAAGGAACGTGGACATCAATGTAATAATGTTCAATAACGAGGTGTACAGCCTTACCAAAGGCCAGTACTCCCCTACTTCGCAGCGCGGCCAGGTTACAAAGTCATCGCCATTAGGCGTGCTCGATGACCCGTTCAATCCGGCAACGCTGGCTCTTGGCTCTGGTGCATCGTTTTTCGCCCGCGCCTACGACCGCGACATCCAGCAGATGAAGTACATGTTCGAAAGAGCTTCCAAACACAAGGGATTTGCATTTGTGGAAGCCTATGCCAACTGCGTTATCTTCAATGACGGCGCTTTCGACGAATATACCAACAAGGAGAAGAGAAAAGAGAATACGGTAAACCTTGAACACGGCAAGCCGCTTATTTTTGGCGACAACGACGACAAGGGTATCAAACTGGATGGTTTCAAACCAACAGTTGTATCTCTTACGGACGGCAAGCACTCAGTAAACGACCTGTTGGTACACAATGAACAGGATTCAACTCTTGCCTTCATCTTGGCAAATATGACATACAATTCCGAAGTGCCACGCCCGATGGGTGTTTTCCAGGCAATAGAGCGCCCTTCGTACGATTATAAGGTAGAAGCCCAGATAGAATACGAAATCAACAAAGCAGGCGGTAAAGTCGATATTCAGGGTCTGATGCGCGGCAAGGAGTACTGGGAAATCCAGTAAACAGAGATTAAGAATTTCTATATTATAGAAAGGGCAGGCAGCAAGCTTGCCCTTTTTATTATGTAAAAAAAGGTGATATGTTTTGATACAGAAGATTCTTTCAAGCCTCTGGAGTTAAGGCCTTATAACCATGAATTAATACGTAGCAATAAATAACTAAAGACTCTAATTATGTAGTCCAGCTATCATGAATAATTGCAATAAGATATAGTTTCCCGTTATCTGGCCTGAAAACCAACCTGAGAGCTTTCCAGTTCAATCCACCGTCTTTATCTGATATGTCAGGATTAAAAAGGTCGATAAAACTACATTCGGGATAGGCTTCGATTACGTTATTCTTTGTAGTCCCTCTGGTAATAACTTTGTTAATATTGACCTCTCCGGCATTAATAAAGTCGGAATCATAGACAAACTTATCAAAATACTTCCCGATAGATAGTTTGATTGGTTGCCCGGTTCCATCT
>DAINRZ010000437.1:0-3720 GCA_036741575.1 Kapaibacterium sp. (SeqCode) | reverse complement strand
CAGCTTAAGCGCTTCCGCCGAATCGGGCACAGCTTCCTGTGCAAGCAGGCTGCCTGCCGGTATTGCTATCGTAAGTATCACAAATATTATTAAGTATTTAATTGATTTCAATTCCGAAATTCCGATTTTTTAACAAAATATTATGGTTTATATAAAACAAGAGGCTTGCTGTAAACCTGTCCTTCGGTTATCAGCATTATATAATACAATCCCGAAGAAATCTTCCAGTACTGCGGCGAAAAAACATACTCGTAGTAACCTGCAGCAAGCTCGGAATATAAATCTTCTACTGGTGTTAGCCCCAAATCCTTGTCTTTTCTTAATAGCTTATTCTGCTCGGTATTTATATCGTGTATCGGCACTTTTTTGCCGACTGACGAAAACAATACTAATTTAACTTTTTGGGGCGCTTCAAGATAAAATGGGATTCTGACTGTGTAATGGAATGGATTGGGGTAGCAATTGCCGAGGCCTTCGCCGAAGGAATCGAATATGGGTATCCCCGGCACGATAACAGTGCCTGCTTTCATAGAAGCAGAGCTGATTTTTGCCCCGCCGACTGCCATGCTGTCAGGGGTAATCGTGCCTATTGTATCCTGGTAAGCAAGCCCTTCTACTTCAATCCTGCACAAAAGGCCGTTAGTAACATTAGTGTAATCGTTTGATTTAATAACAAGCTGCGAAAGGCCGTATTTATTGAAGCTAAACTTAAAACCGTCGGCTGCCAGCGCCCTTATGCCAAATGTACCGCCTGTCTCGACAGACTTAATGTTATATAAATAGCCGTTCAGGCTGAAATAGATTGCTAATTCGCCTGTGTTGCCGAAATCGATAGTACCGTAAACATCGACAAAAGTGCTTATCCCGCGCGGAGCCGTCGTATCGCTTACCCTGACGGCAGGCTGGGAATAAGACATACCGAGCGATGCAAAGAATATAAATAACAATAAAAATCTTTGTTTATGCCGCATTTTAGTTTTTTTATTAAATATTAATAATTTCAAATGACAAATATACAAAAAACCACCGAATAAATCCTGCGGTTACCATCAAAGCAAACCTAAATGACAGAATGTATTACTGTGGTAACAACTCCCCATACCTCGAAATTCATTTCGGAGCTTATTTCAATTGGTTTGTAACGTTTGTTTTCGGGCAGCAGGTAGATTTTGTTTTTAATCCTCTGCATTCTTTTCACTATCAGTTCCCCGTCGATTGCAGCAATTATTATATTTCCGTCCTTCGGACTGAGGGAGCGGTCCACTACCAGCACATCGCCGGAATAGATGCCTGCATCGGTCATAGAATCGCCCGTCACCCTGACGAAAAACGTTGCAGAAGGGTTTCGGATAAGGTATTCGTTCAGGTCGAGCCTGGCTTCCAGGTAATCGTCGGCTGGCGAGGGGAAACCGGCTGATACCGATTCGAGAAACATCGGAAGCTCGATCTTCCCGTTTTGGCAGGGAGAAAAAACCTGGCTAACCTTCAATAGCTTAGCGCCCGATTCATGAACCGAAAAGGCGTTGCCATTCATATTGTCGATATGTTCCTTTTTTGACTTCATTACATGTCTATTTACGAATATAAATGAACGGAATTGCAGTTATATGCCCGTTTATTTCCAAATGAAGGATATATAATCCCGTACTAACTGTGGCTCCCCCAAAAATTTCCTGCAGCCTTGCCGAGCCGCTGCTTCCGTTCAACTGCATTCCTTTACTGATAACATTAGTCCCAGACAAATCATATATTTCTGCAGAAATTTCATTCGGGGAATAATCCCATACCAATAGCGAATTTTCGTCGGCCGGGCTGGGCTCCAGCCTAAATAAACCGACCGGCGGTTTTTCTTCGGCCGAATTGCCTGGCGGATTTCCTTCCCAGGCACCTACCGAAGGCGGGTTGTTATATTGAGCGCCGCCGTAATCGGCATACATTATGCCGGCGCTGATTAATCCGGCAATATTTAGGCCTTTGCCAGCCGCCGGCGAGGACTCGCTTATCCTGTAATTGGTTTCATCTGCAAACTGCGGGTCGGTTTGATATATGCCAGCGGTTTCGGGAGCAGGTAAATCGGGCCCGGCCCACTGCGTATTGTCTTTATTATACCATAAGTTGTTTGCAAACATGAAGGTTTCGGGGGCAGTATTCGGGCCGATGTTTATTACAGGATTGACCGATGCATTGGTCAGGTAAACAATATTATTGACAAACATATTGCCGGAACAGGTTTGCTTGCCGGTGTTTTCCTGTAAGATTCTTATAGCCCATTTGCCGGGAGTAATAATAGTATTATGAATGACGGCAGAGTTGACTGTGCCGACAAACGCAATTGGCGCTACCGAACCGATGAAATAATTAGCAAAAACAGCAATTTGCTTCGATTCGTAGTCTGCGTCAACTGGCCTGAAAAACTCGGCTCCGGTTGAGCCGCCGATATTAATTGCCCTCTGGCCGGAGTTTTCGAACCAATTCCTCTGGATAATTACCTCGCTCGAACCTCCTTTTGCCTGAATGGCATTCGAGCCGCCGTTAATAAACTTCGAATTTTCGATTACTCCCAAATGGCAGCCTACCATGTCTATCTGGCTGCCGCCGGCAGAGCCGTTTTCGAACCGGCAGTTCTTAATAGTGAAATAATCCACGCCGGACATTTTCAGTTGGTCGTTATTGCCTGTGGCATTCATGTCCTTCCAGGTGCAATTATCAAAGACAAGGTACTTTGAAGGAGTGCCGTAACTGCCGCCGTCATCGGCATTTACGCCGTTACCAGTCTGCCCGGAGAAAACGAACCCGTGAACATACACATACTGAGCATCGACAAGGTGCCATGCCTCACTATTACCCTTATATTCCACCTTGCCGGGTTCGTAAGCTATTATTGAAATCCATTTGTCCTGCATGCCCTTCAGGTTTTCAATCCATTCGCCGTCGCTGCCGCCGGTATTAAAAACAACGATGGTATCCCCGGGCTGGGCGGCGCTGCACGCCTGCTGCAGGTAATCGTAGTCGTAACCGTCTCCGCCGGTGCCCACCGTCAGTATTTCTGAGTGGAGGGCAGCGGCGCTCATCATCAATAATAATATTATATATCCCATATCGTTACCTTATCTTGTTTTACAAGTAATTGCATAATTATTAATAAATTAATATATGAAAAAATTGTAAGAAATGGTAATAAACAATTACACACTGCTGCATATCGCTAATAGTCTCGGCTTAATTGCCGGGGCGGAAATAACCGGATGCTTCACCCAGGAGAAAGACGTCCTTATGATTTCGCTCGACGACAGCCGCGAGGAGTATTTTCTGCAGTTTGGCGCCGGCAGCAGATATTGTTCCCTGTTCATGAAAAGCGGTTTCAGGCGGGCGCGGGCTAATAGTATAGACCTGCTGCCCGAACTGGAAAGCGAAACTGTACAGGATATAATCCTTCTGCCCGGCAACAGGATTATCAGAATGAGGCTTGTAAATTCAATTGCATATTTTTTGCTCTACGGTTCATCAAAAACAAACCTCATAATTACTGACAAAGAAAACAAAATTATTAATTCCTTCAAATCTGCCGGTGAATTGAAAGGCTCTCAGTTCAGCGAGCCAGAAAGCCGCCTGAAAGATTTTTCCCTATTCGGTAATGATGTTTCAGTTATGGAAGCCCTTTCCAAATCATCGCTTATGCTTGGTAAATACTATGCCGCAGAACTAATCCGCAGGATGGGC
>DAINRZ010000436.1:0-3723 GCA_036741575.1 Kapaibacterium sp. (SeqCode) | reverse complement strand
CCCAATATTTCGAATTAATGGTATTCCCAAGATTTTTCGGTTCCTGCCAATTATGCCATGTAGTGTCTTTTCTTCTGGTTATAAATATATCATTATTCCCATAGCCGCAGTATCCCTGGGTGGAGAAATACAAAGTAACACCATCGCTTGCCAGGAAAGGAGTGCTTTCGTCGGAAGCAGTATTTATATTATCCCCTAAGTTCTCCGGTTTCGACCAGGTGCCGTCTTCGAGTAGATGGCTGATATACAGGTCTGTTCCGCCGCGCGAGTCTTCCATCTCGATGGACATAATCATTTCCCTGCCGCTCGAAGCCAGGAAATAACCTGCATTAGCGTTGAGATTTGTAAAGTCCCTGATGATAACACTGTCGGGAAACGACCATCCCTCACGGGATTTGTAACTGATTGATACTCCCTTTGTCATTGTGCCGTTGCGCAGGTAGCGGTTGGCCATTAGCAGGCCGTTGCCGTCCTGTGTGACTGAAAAAGCAAAATTATGGTATTCATTATTAATAGGTTTGCCGATATTCTCCGACTTCCCGAAATTGCCTGCCGAATCGATAACAGAAAACCAGATATCATTCCGTCGGGATAATCCTTTGTTTGCCGGATGGCCGCTTCTGGTATAATACAGTATATCTCCCTGTTGCGAAATAACCGGCAACAATTCGCTGTAAGGCGAATTTACGTTATCGCCTGGATTCTCAGGCAACTCTGAGAAATCTGCATTCTCTGCAAGGTTGACGGCAGATTCTATCTGTTTATCTTCATCGGATATGCCTATTGCGTCTATTTGGTACCTGTATTTAGGATCGGTATAGAAAAGGGTAATCATGACAGCTTGTACCATATACTCAGTCTTGGGTATGCTAATATTTAAAATTGCACCAGCCTGTTTTTTAAAATCAGGCGAGGAGTTATATATATTGTGCTCAGTGCCGTTAGTGTCAATTAATACTACCTGGGCAATACCACCGCTTATATTGTTTTCAGATATTGCTATACGTGAAACATTTATTGGGGTTGCGAAGCCTGCTTTAATCCATTCTTTTGATGAATCATTCCTGAATTCCGGCATCCAGGCACAGGGGGTTACATTCATACCCGGCATTACTGAAGGCTTGCCCAATATCTGTCTTGCCGAGAATTGCTTTGTACCATATTCCGAAGAATAGCCAAGAACTTCCGATGCCCATTGTACTTTAGGTAATGCAGGGTACGAAATAAAAGTAAAGATTATAGAAGAAATAATAATTAATCTATTCATTGTAAATCAATATCTTAATTAGGGAACCTGTTCAATCTCATCATTCTCGGGTTCCCTTGGTTTGACACTTTTAAGCACCATCATTGCAAAATCAACAGCTTGTTTTAGTTTATCTGGCGTACCGCTGTTATCGATAACAAAGTCTGCGTTGTTTACTTTTTCCTTTTGTGGTATCTGGCTTGCCATCCTCTGCCTTATTTGTTCTTCTGTCAGTCCGCTGCGGGTTTTCACCCTATCGATACAAATGTCTTCGGGTGCATCTATGACAACGATATAATCGAAACCATCTTCAAGCCCAGCTTCAAATGTCAGGGCGCTTTCCACAAAAATCAGTTTCTCGCCATTTTCTTCAAGCATTTCGACAGATTTTATCATATTTTCTATCACAGCAGGGTGGACAATGCTGTTCAATTTATCGAGCCTTTTGCAGCTTTCCTTATCAGGCCCGAACACCAATCCTGAAACATAACTGCCGTTTACCTCGCCGCCGGGTGAGTAAAAATCAGGCCCGAACTCTTTAATAAGCTTTTCCCTGATACCGGCATCCCTGACCATCAACAATTTTGCTTCATTATCGGATGAAATTACTGGATAGCCCATAGATTCAATCAAGCCTGCTACAGTCGACTTCCCTGTACCTATTCCGCCGGTAATAGCAACAACCACACTGCTATTCATCGGTATTCCCGTCATAAACAGCCTTTATCATTGAATACCTCAGATGGTCTTCCCATATCCCGTTTATTTTAAGGTAGCTATATACGGTACCTTCGTGAACAAAGCCGAGCCTTTCGGCTAAAGCAATCGATTTTTGGTTCTCGGGCATAATATTTATTTCTATTCTTTGCAAATCAAGTTCATCGAATACAAATTTAATCATTTTTTGCATTGCTTCGGCCATGTATCCCCGACCGACTTCGTCTTTATCGAGTTTATACCCCATTTTACACGACTGTGCATTGCCGCCAAGTATATTTGTAATCGATACGTCGCCAAGAATTTTCTTCAGAAACGGGTCCTCCTTACTAAAAATATAGTACCTGTAAGCAAAACCGTCCATGGCCCACTGAAACTCCTTGCGCAGCACCTCCATCTGGTGAAATTCCGAGAAAAAGTCGTCGGTAAGCGCTGGATATATATTCAGGAAATGTTCCCTGTTGTTCTTTTGGTAAGCTATCTGCTGCCTGTAAAACGATGTATCGAGTATTTTCAGGATGAGCCTTTCAGTTTTTATCTCATATTGCAACAATTTTTTTTCCCTTTACATATTTTTTATTTGTTTATAAAAAAACTTCTCCGTAATTTTGTATTCTTTAGTCTTGGTCCTGTAGACTAATGGTTAGGTCACCAGCCTTTCACGCTGGCAGTAGGGGTTCGAATCCCCTCAGGATCACCAAAACATGCCCGTTAGCTTATCCGAACGGGCTTTTTTTTTAATGAAATTTCAAAATCCGTTACTCAATAGACTAAAAACTACAAAAATTAATGTTAATTAAAAAACATATTGCTTTCTATTACTTAAGTCATAATTTTGAAATTGGTTTAAATGAAAATTTTGGAGAAAATGATGAAATTACTGGATGGAATAAGAGTACTCGACCTGACAAACGTCCTTTCGGGACCATTTGCAACGTTGCACCTGGCATGGCTCGGCGCCGAAGTTATTAAAATTGAAAATCCGAAGGACGGCGACCTTGCCCGAAAGCTGGGCTGTGTGCCTGAATACAATAAAATGCTTATGGGGACGAGCTTTCTTGCCCAGAACTCGAACAAAAAATCCCTGACCCTCAACTTGAAAACCGAAGAAGGAAAGGAGATATTCAGGCAATTAACAAAAACAGCCGACATAATTGTCGAGAATTTCAGGCCGGACGTAATGAGCAGGCTCGGTCTGGACTACGATGAATTAACGAAAATAAATCCTTCGATTATATATTGTGCTATTTCAGGATTCGGCAGCGCCGGGCCGGATGCTTATAAACCGGCATACGACCAGATTATACAAGGACTTAGCGGTGAAATGGCCATTAATGGCAGCCCCGAACTTAATCCTTTGCGGGCAGGATTCCCTGTTTGCGACACAGTCGGCGGACTAAATGCTGCCTTTGCGATAATGTCTGCCTTGTACTATAGGCAAAAGACCGGCGCCGGCCAGTATATCGATATTGCCCTGCTCGACTCAATCATGCCCCTGATGGGGTGGGTGGTTGCCAACCTGATGATCGGCGGCCAGGAACCTGTCCTGCTGGGCAATGATAACTTTACGGCAGCTCCATCAGGTACATTCCGTACAAAAGACGGCTATATTAATATTGCAGCTAATAAACAGGAACAATGGGAAGCCGTGGCCGATCTTATCGGAGCGCCCGAACTGAAGGAAGATCCACGCTTCAAAGAGCGGGATACTCGAAAGAAAAACAGGTTCCTGCTTACACCTTACATAGAACAGAAGCTTA
>DAINRZ010000435.1:0-3748 GCA_036741575.1 Kapaibacterium sp. (SeqCode) | reverse complement strand
CTTCAATTTGCAGGACTTTTTATTAATTGCAGCGGCAGATTTGCAATCCTTTATCAGTCCCTTATAATCCTTCTTGAATAACTTTGCCGTTGCTCTGTGCAGGTATAATCTCTCATCATTAGGATAGAGGCGTATTAAGTAATTGAAATCCCTGATAGCAGAATTAAAATTTTTCATTGCTGTGTATAATTTCGCTCTCTTAAATCGGGCATCGATATTCCCTTCATCATATTCTACAGCTTTTATGTATGAATACAGTGCTCCGGCATAATCCCCTGTCATTCTTTTTGCCTCCGCCAGATAATAATGGCATCCAAAATCGGATGTATCTATTCTGTTTGCAGCATTAAAATCGGCAATTGCCCCGGAATAATCCCTCATGTTGTATTTTGCTAACGCCCTGTTCAAGTATGCGTTCCTATTATCGCGGCCCAGTTCAATACATTTATCATAATCTGCCACACACATATTGTTGTATCCGGCCCGCAGTTCTGAAAGCCCCCTGTAGAAATATGAATCGAAATCGTTACTATCCTTCCTAATCAGCACAGAAAATTCGCCGATTGCATCGTCATGCCTGCCGAGTTTAAGATATGAATGTGCCCTCCAACGCCTCGCCTCGGTGTGGTTTGGCTGATGAAACAAAAATTTATTGTATGAAACTATCGACTTTGCGTAGTCCTGCTTATTATAATAAATTACACCCAACAAATTGTGCAGGTCAATCAGAGTATCGTTTTTTGCCAATTTATCAGTGATAAATGCGGCGGCTTCATCATACCTCTTAGCCTTAGTAAGTATCTCAGCTTTCAGGCAGATGTAATATTCTTCGCCGGGGTCCAGCTTTATTGCTTTATTGCACAGATTTAACGATTCGTCATATAACTTCAAATTTGCTAATATGCAAGCTTTAATAATCAAAGAGTGATGGCTGTCAGAATCCAATTCAATCGCTCTGTTAGCATAATACAAACCTTCAGAGTATTTTTCCAGAAGATAACATAATCCCGCGGCCCGATTGAGTGCATAGGTACTATCATCATTGCGGGCAATGTATTCTTTGAAATCGTGCAAAGCCCCCTCTTTGTTGCCGGCATTAAGCGATATTTCGGCCCTTTGCTGGTAAGCATCAAGGTAATCGGGGTCAAGTATAATTGCCATGCTATAATCTTCGTATGCACCTGAGCTATCCTGCAAAAATTCCTTAAGCCTTCCCCTCCAGTAATATACATCTGGATTATCCGGAATACTTCGAATAGCCAGGTTGTAAATCTCTAAAGCTTCCGGGTAAGATTTTTTTTCCAGGAACAAATGCGCAAGCTTCATATAAGGCCGCAATAAACTTGTATCTTTTTGTGTGGCACTGATGAATTCGGCAATTGCACCCGTGGTATCGGCAGTATTCAATTTACAGACACCAAGATTTAAATAGCTATAAGTATCTAAAGAATCAATCATTATCGATTTTTCGAAATTCAGGGCAGCTACGGCAAAACTATCCATAGCCATATATGTCAGGCCTTTGTTCTGATAAACTTGCGAACCGCTGAGGCTGTCGGCCAAAAACTGCTTGTCGAGAAATTCCAGTGCTTTTTGATATTCGCCCAAAGAATTATAGCAATGGGCCATATCTCCGTATATCAGAGCGCTGTTCGAATCGTACCCGGCGGCTTTGGTGAAATCTTCGAGTGCCATCCGGTATTCTTCCGTAAGAAGATACAGGTGGCCCCTAATAGCATAGGAAAAATCAACATATTCGTTTTTCGAAATCAGTACCGTATAATCCGCAATTGCACCTGCCAAATCGCCCATATTCATCCTAAGCATGCCCCTCTCGGAATAGCTGTCGGAATCGTTGGGGTTTATTTCTATCGCCTTGTCGAAATCGGCCAGGGCATGGTCAAATAGCCCAATACTCTCTAATAGCGTACCCCTATGGTAGTAATAATAATAAAAGCGCGGAATTAATGACAGCTTCAAATCGAGCAAATAGATTTCATGTTTAATTGAATCCACCGTCTCCGGGCTCAGTCCGCATCCGCTAAAGTCCGCCTGTGAGAGTCTCAGGCCAGGTAAGTCAGTTATGCCTGGTGTGTGTTTGCCGGCAGCCGGCGTCAATGCTTTGTGAGTATCCGAAAGCAAAGGCGGCAACATGATAAATAAAGCTAACGCAAGCGCCGCCATAGTGCGGCCGATACCGGCAGTATTGGCACTGCCGCCGTTGCCCGAAGCAATCATTTCATTACGGAAGAAATCCTTCGACGAGAGATTTTTCATAACACACCTCCATAATATTATACCAAAGAATACCTCTTAGTAGCAGAGTTAAAGAAAAGTACGGCAGAAATATTAAAGTATTTTCATAATATTTTAATATTTGATATAATATTTTCAGATTTTGGGCAGGTTAACAAAAAAACTAACTGCCGAACCGGAAATAATACCTGACACTGTTTAATGAACCGGACAGTATAGGGAGATGGGGGAATGAAAATTTCAGATTAAAGGAAAACACAAAGGAAAAGAAAAATTGAAATTTTTAGTATTTAAGAAAATCAACATAACTTAACTGAATTCCTTTATCTGTAACCTTTTCAATTTTTACTTTGACTTTTTTATTTGGAAGAAATTGTTCTTTAAAATTCTCTTTCAGATCTTTGGGTAGGTTATTCTTATGAAGTAATCCATCTTTGGCTCCTTGAATTCTGATAAAGATACCAAACTCAACGACATTTTTTACAGTACCCTCAATAATTTTACCAATTAGTGCATCATTATTCTGAGAAATTGGTAATTCTAATATCGAAATACATTCTGCAATATTTTTACCATCGAATGATACCATCTGATAAAATTCAACTTTCACCCCAATGAAATTGTCAATAGATTTTAACTTCTTAATAAAATCTTTTTTATGAAAGTCAATTACTGAGCCATTTACATCTTTTATTCTACCGACTTTTCCATTTTTATGGACTGATATTATTACACCCTCTACTTTATCTTTTGTTCCATACCGTTCTTTTGACCAGAATTCATTCATTTCTTTAATGATTTCATTGACAGGACGAATATTTTCACGACAGATACTATAATATTTAAACAGTTTATTATACTCTTCTTTATCTTTCCAGACTTGTTCTTTCAATATTGAAGATATCAATTCAGCTAATGTTTTACCTTCTGTTGATCTTTCTAGCTTGAATAGTAAACGAGCCTGTAGTAAATATAATCCAATTAAGAAGTGAGGTTCATTTCCGTATAATGCTGCATCAACAGCAAACTTCCATGCTTTTAAATAATCACGTTGCTCATAATATACTTCAGCTATATCTCTATATAAAAACCATTTATCATTTCCAGCTCTACTATTCAAAAGTTCGCTAAATAGATTTTCGCTTTTTTCATGATTGCCAAGTTTATCTTCAGACAGTGCGATTCGCATTTTAAACCACAAATCATTATTATTATGGAATTTCGCAATTTTCTCAAGTCCAATTTGACATAATTCAATGCATGATTTGTATTCTCCAAGCTTCAGAAGTGCTTTGGTCTGAAGTGAAAAGTATTTTTCAAGGTCAGAAGAAAGTTCAACATCTCCATGCACTTGAGTATTCATTGTTTTAGATTTGTTTGATAAAAGGTTGTAATTTAGGTTATTTAAAATACTGTTGATTTTCCGAGCATTGAAAAGATTTTCTGAATGTGCATCACAGAGCTTAAATATAGAAATTGTTGTTGGGCATGG
>DAINRZ010000434.1:0-3759 GCA_036741575.1 Kapaibacterium sp. (SeqCode) | reverse complement strand
ATTATTTTACTGATTCTTATACTATCATTAAAAATCTGCCTTTGTTCCCAGTTCTTCCCCTTATCTTTGGAAACGAGTATCACCCCGCCGTTGCCATAGGCAATTACAATATTGTCGTTATGGCATACACCGTAGAAGTTTACTCCGAGCCTTTCGACGGTATAGTATTCGGCAGGGAATACATAGTACCTTATAGAAAATAGAAATATTAAAGTAGTTAAATATATTTTCATAGTGCCTCCCTGGTATCTAAAAAAGATACAATCTCACACGGTTGCTAAAAACATTGCAATTAAATAATTAAAAAGCAAAATAAGTAAAAATCAGATACCATCCAATTGTTTTTTACCTTGCAACTACCACAGGCACAGTTGTACGCACAGTACCGAAATCGAAATTAATGAAATATACGCCGGGCGCAACCGAGCTGCAATCCCAGGCAATTTCGCCCTGGTAAAAGCTGTGCGCGGTACGCTCCACCTCGCTGCCGTTGCTTACTTTGTTGCCAAGATAGTCGTATATAGAGATATTGGCAGTGGTGATGTCTTTATCTGATAATTCGAAAACCATAACCCTGACTATATTTGCAGCAGGCATGGGCCAGGGATTCCTGGCATAGATATAACTATCGGTTTCGGATTCATTTTCTTCAACTGTCAATTGCTCGTTTCTCCTGATTTTATACAGCATTAAATTATTGTCTTTTGTCAGAATTCTGGCAAAAATGAAATCTCCTCCTTTAGGTATTAAATAGTCCCAAATAACTTTGTAGTCGTTAATCGGCAGATAAAAAGTATCTATGGATGGGATTTTACTATTAATATTGCTGAAACACAGTAATTCACCTCTATAGTTCTTCAGGTAAACTTTGTTATTTAATACAAACTCTATTTTATTCAGATTTGTGGTATCTGAATAGATCGGATAAACGCTATTGTCCGTTAAGTCGAGATTGTAAAAATACTTACGCCCGTCGTAAAACTTTAAAGTAAGTGTATCGAAAAAGCCCGTGTCATAGAAAACCAAGAGGTTATCCCCTTTCCAGTCGGCTACAATCAGTTTCTTTACCGAATCTATTTTGCATTGAAATTGTTTTTCCCAGGTATCGCCATAATCTTTAGAATTCATCAGCCAATATTTCGTGCTGTCGAATTTGTCGTAGCCTGTAGGATACCTGTTTTCTTCGGCAAATGCGGTAATCTGCCCTGAACCGTGGTCAACAAAATCCAGTATCTTAATGGAATCGAGGTAGAAATAGCGTTTAAGATTAAAATCGGAATCCAAATCGAGCAGAAGTGTAGATTGCATTTGGTTAATAATAACTGTCGGCGATAAAAATAACCGGTAGCCGCCCGGTATAGCTAATACCGGGGACTGCATAAGTGGGTCTCCATATTTCAACTCATGTATATACCTATATCGAAAAGTGTTTCCCGAATCGACAGTATACAATATATTCATATCTTTAGCAGAATCCTTATAAGTGACTAATTTGCTCGTACAAACGAAACCTTTCCCTGTATGGCCGAGATGTAAAATATTCGAATAACGGAAATATCTGGTCAGAGTATCGGTAAAAATCTGCGGCAGCCAAGTAGCTCCGGAATTTGATGTCCTATATATTTTATTTTCCGCGGCATAATAAAAAACATTCTCGTCAAGTGTGATTATTTTACCAATATCTGTTTCCCTATAAATATTCAGGTTCGACTTCAATTGCCAATTCCTGCCTCTGTCTGCCGATACAAAAATAGTTTTCAGGGGACCTGCTGCAACTATAACGCTGTCGTCGATAAATTCGTGAGATAATTTGTTATAAATAGCAAAGCGCCCATCGGTATTTTGCCCGATTTTCGTAAGTACTTTCTCTTTATCAACGCTATAACATTCAAGTTTCCTGGGCTTATCAGGGTTTTCATAGATGATATTTAGTATAATAATATCATCGTTACGAACAGCGTAACTGCTGCTACCTCCCAGGTTTTGCATTAGCTCCCAGGTTTTGCCGTCCGAAGTTTTATAAATTTTTCCGCCCATTACGGCGTACAGGTTATCGCCGCCGTTTCTGAAGCTATATGCCGAAGGGCCATAAAGGCTGATATTATGCTCTGAAAATGAATAATTATCTTTAATATTATATGAATATATTAGGCACGAATCCGTAGATATATAAAGTTTATCTTTAAAGTATTGAATGCTGTTTGGCTTTGGTATCACCTGTATTTTTTCTGCTTTAATAATTTCCAAATCATCGTTCATTTCGTAAATATATGAATTTGAAAGGCAGTAAATAGTATTACCGTCGGACGTCAAATCAAATTGCGGGGAATACTTATCTGCAGGCTTCGATTGCATACTTCCTGCTTCTTTGTCTAAGGAAAATACAATCTGACTGTAAGTAAGGCCTATGAATCCGTCTTTGAATGGAATAATTTTCTTAATCGAAACACTATCGTCGAAAATCTTTCTCTGGCTCCAGTTCTGGCCTTTATCGCTTGAAATGAGTATTACTCCTCCGCTTCCGTAGGCAATAATAACATTACTATTGCCGCAAACCCCGTAGAAATCGATATTAAGCCTTTCTGCATCGAAGTATTCGGCTGGGAACGAGATATTTACCATACTAAAAAAAACGAATAGAAATGTAATGAGTTTTATCATCTTTTGCCCCTTTAAACTAAATATATTATTCTGGACGCAATCATTTAATTTTTAATGCAAAATAGATATTTCCAAATTATTTATTGTAATAATAAGGTAAAATTACTATCTTGTTTTTGCCTAAAACGCTGTGGAAAGGTACTTAATAAAATCCTGCGATTACTTTATTATAGTACCTTCCACAGTAAATTTTTAGTTATTAATCTTCACATCTGTTTGTAGAAAAACATCCGGTTTCCCAATATCCGTTCGGATCAGGTACTGATGGCGGTACAACAGGCGGATAAGGCAAGTAATCTAATGGACAGTCTGCTGTTCCAATAAATTCTTTCCTGACAAATTCCTTGTAGAGCTCAGGAACACCTAAGTTTAAGCAATACTTGTACCATCTCCTGCAAACAGCTTGTCCTTCGCATGGTGCTATTGTATATGTATCTGGATCCCCAGGATTTACTTTCGCATGGTGAATCCATTTAGAGCAGGCTGAATATTCAATTACTGCTTCAACGACGTCAGTTTGACTGCAAGGTCTTATGCAACCTGGTTTTGTTATTAAGAATTCTCCAAGCCAATGCGGTAAAACTTCATTCCACCACCATTCGTTATCGGTGCATGTAGTCCCTGCCATAGTTACATTGATATTTGTTACATGGATACCATAAGTCCAAGGCAGGCCGCAAGTCCAACAAAATGTTACTACTGTATGACAATTGCCAATAGCCTTGTCAATTACTCCGACTTGATACCCTGGCGGGCAGATAGTCTGGCTGAATACCGGTGCTGCCGTAAGAATCAGGGCAAACACCATCGTTACGAAGAATTTTTTCATATAAACCTCCATTTGAATAAATTAATAATATACTGCTATGCTGAATACTGCAGCTCTTCAGCAATTATCATTTTTCTTGAATTATTTTTATTCGTTTTGGGTTTTGTTTCCCCTAATTTTCCTTTTATTCTTTTAACAATTTTTTATTATCGTTCTAATAAAAAAACTTTTTTAAAAATTTTATACTATCTAACACACATCGCTATTCATAACTTACAAAAACAAAAAATTCAAAACAGAGAATTCGAGGCGGCTCCCTGCACAAAGAA
>DAINRZ010000433.1:0-3766 GCA_036741575.1 Kapaibacterium sp. (SeqCode) | reverse complement strand
TATTTTCCCCTATTCTAATCATCGTTTCACAAAATTTTTCTTCCTTTATTTTTAATAAGTCCTTTAATATTTTTATTAATGGAAAGAAAATATCAAATACTGTTCCACTTTTTTCAATTTTTTAAAATAAATTCCGTCATAACGAAAAAAAAATTAAAATAATTATTCCATTATATAATAATTATAGTGTATTATGAGAAAAGAAAAAGATGATGATATCCGGAAAATCGAACAGCTCTCGGAATCGCTCGCAAAAGTGAGAAATGAGATAGGCAAAATAATTATTGGCCAGAACGATATAATCGAGCAATTGTTAATATCCCTGTTTGCCAAAGGCCATACTTTGCTAATAGGCGTGCCGGGCCTGGCAAAAACCCTTTTGATAAAAACTTTATCGCAGGCGCTCAATCTAAAATTCAACAGGATTCAGTTTACACCCGACCTGATGCCTGGCGATATCACCGGCACGGAAATCATCCAGGAAAATGTTTCGACAAGGCAAAAGGAATTTAAGTTTGTCAAAGGGCCGGTTTTTGCCAATATTATACTTGCCGATGAAATCAACAGGACTCCGCCAAAAACCCAGTCGGCCCTGTTGGAGGCAATGGAAGAGCACAAAGTGACGGCCGCCGGCACAACATACACGCTCGACGAACCTTTTTTTGTGCTGGCCACCCAGAACCCAATAGAACAGGAAGGTACCTATCCGCTTCCCGAAGCTCAGTTGGACAGGTTTATGTTCAATATCTGGCTTGATTACCCCACTCATCAGGAAGAAAAAGACATCGTTACTAGTACTACCGCCGATTACAGGCCTCAAATTGAAACTGTCCTAAGTTCGGATGAAATACTGATTTACCAGGATCTTATCAGAAGAATACCGGTGGCAGACAACCTTGTAGAATTTGCCGTCAAAATCGTTAGGGCAACAAGGCCCGAATCAACAAGCCATAATTTTATAAAGGATTTCCTTAATTACGGTGCCGGCCCCAGGGCTTCCCAATACCTTATACTTGGGGCCAAATCGAGGGCTGCAGTCCTGGGGAAATATACTCCCGATCTGGATGATATACGCAATGTGGCAATGCCTGTGCTTAGGCATAGAATAGTAACTAATTTCAACGCCGAAGCAGAAAATGTATCGGCAAATGAAATAGTTTCCATGCTGCTCGAAAAAATCTGATTCTGATTATAAGGGAATTTCTACAAAAACTTTTGTGCCGCTGCCTAGTTTGCTGTCAATTTTTAGTTCGCCCCCAAGGCAGCTAACAGCATTCGAGACAATAGCCAAACCCAAACCTGTGCCCGATACCGTGCCAATATTCTGCCCCCGGTGGAAAGGCTCGAATAATACTTCGCCGATTTCTTCCTCGGGGATACCTATACCTGTGTCTTCCACCAAAATTGTTATCGAGCTGCCGTTGCCGCTGCCGAGTTTTAAACTTACCTTGTCGCTCTGGCCCGAGAATTTCAGTGCATTGGAAAGCAAATGCTGCAAGATATAAGTAAAGAGAGAAATATTACTAATTATAGTTTTATTATTGCTTTCAACTTTGTAATCCACCCTGTTGCTTTCGCTGCCCAATTCTTTCATGATATTCGATACCAAAACATCGATATCGAATGACTCTTTGTAAACATTGCCTTTCATTTTCTCTATTTTATCAATAGTAAGGACGTTTTCGAGCAATTGAGTCATGGACCTGACAGAAGCCTGTATTTTGTTAAGGTGCAGCTTTCCTTTTTCCATATGGAAATTTTCCAGGGATTTTTCGAGCAGGTAGGTGGAAGTATTGATTATTGTCAACGGTGTCCTGTATTCATGGGAAATCATGTTGATAAACCTTGTTTTCAGGTGGTTGAGCTGTTTCTCCACTTCGTAAGCCTTGTTGATTTCGTCTTTTGCTTTTATTAGTTCCGATTCAATCCTTCTTCTGATATCTATCTCGCCCCGTAGTTCGTTCATCGTTTGTTCCAGTTGCGAAGTCCTTTCGGAGACAAGCCTTTCAAGCTCTTTGTTTATATTTCCTATCAGTTCCTCGTTCATCTTGCGCAGGGTAATATCCCGAACGATACCGATAGTATAGTTGCTCATTATTTTGGTGCTTACTTCCACAAAGAAATATGAACCGTCTTTGCGCTTCATCCTTCTTTCTTTGATATACGTGCTTTTCATTTTCATGAAATCGCTTTCGGTATAAACGATTTCTTTTATCACATCCTTCAGGTCTTCTTCGGGTATAAGTTCTGTTATATGCTTTTTCAGCATTTCTTCTTTGGTATAGCCCAGCATATTGCAGCCGGTAGCATTCACATCTATGCAGTTGCCGGGGGCATCGAACATAAAAATGCCATCGGAAGCATTTTCAATAATTGTCCTGTGTTTTTCTTCATTCCTAATATTCTCATTAATCGTTTCCTTTAGCTTCAGTTCCGTAACAAACCTGTCAATAGCCGACTTAACGACACTTGGAAGCAAAGAAACGAGGTTGAAGTCTTTCAGGATAAAATCATAAGCGCCCAATTTCATTAGTTCTATTGCGATTTTTTGCTCGGAATACCCTGTAATAATCAGGAAGGGATATTTTTTGCCTGCATCCGTCAGCTTAATTATCAGGTCCTGGCCGGTCATATCGGGCAGATAATAATCAATTAAAAGTAAAGCTGAATTCTCATCGGGCAGGTTGTCCAAAAAATCTGTTGCAGTAGAGTAGAAATTCATTGTAATTGAATATGGCGCCAAAATTCTGGAAATTATTTCCTGAAACTCCGGGTCATCTTCGATAACATACAAAACAATATCATTGCTTGCCGCAACCATCAATCGGGAAGCTCCGTCAAAATAGAACTAATTTCTTCCAATCCCGGCTTGACGACACCCTTTTCGGTGATAAGCCCGGTAACCAAATAAGGAGGAGTTACATCGAAAGCAATATTCAATGCCTGTGTATTAAACGCAGCAGTCCGCACCGAGACTATTCCGCCGTCCGAAAAACCTTCTGTATAAAGTACTTCATTCTCGTGCCTTTCCTCGATAATAAATGAGTGTTCGTAGGAAAATCCGTTATTGATAGATGATCTGGGGAGAGCAACATAAAAAGGTATTCCGATATCAGCTGCTGCAAGTGCTTTCAGGTATGTGCCCACTTTGTTGACAACGTAGCCATCGGCTGTTGTCCTGTCGCTGCCGACGATAACTAAGTCAACAGCCCCCATCTGCATAAGGTAACCTCCTGCATTATCCACAATAATAGTGTTTGGTACGCCATGGTTATTGAGTTCCCAGGCAGTAAGCCTCGATCCTTGGTTTCTGGGCCTTGTTTCGTCCACCCACACATGTATGCCGATACCCTCATCGAAAGCCTTGTAAATCGGTGCTGTGGCCGTACCGTAGTCTATTGTGGCCAGCCAGCCGGCATTGCAATGTGTTAGTATATTAACAGTATCGCCCTTTTTTCTTTGGGAGATTTCCCTGATTATATCCAGTCCGAATTCTCCGATTTTTAAGCAATTCTCAACGTCATCGCTGGCAATTTTCCGTGCGGATTCGAGCGCGGCCTTAGTTTTTTCCATTTTACCAGCCAGTGAAGCAATACTATCCAGTGATTTTTGTATTGCCCATTCCAGGTTGAAAGCTGTCGGCCTGGAATTAGCCAATTCATTGGCGAAAGCCGCCAGGTATTCATCGAAATTCGCTTCTTCGGCTACGGTGCAGGCACAATATACAGCATAAGCGGCTGTTGCCCCTATCAGCGGAGCACCCCTA
>DAINRZ010000432.1:0-3766 GCA_036741575.1 Kapaibacterium sp. (SeqCode) | reverse complement strand
CATTACCAACGATATTGTAGAATACATCCACCAGATGACAACAAAAAAAGAGCGCCAGCTGGTGAGAAAAGAACTTAGAGAAAAAGCACTTGAAAAAGCAATAGAAATGTTTGCCGAAAAGGAAGAATTCGAAGGCTTCAATTTCGAGAAGAATATCGATGTATTATTGGATGACATCGAAAAACACGAAATGCGCCGGATGATTCTCGAAGAAAGCAAAAGGCTCGACGGCAGGAAACTGAACGAAGTCAGGCAGATAACCATCGAACTGGATGTATTGCCCCGCACACATGGCTCAGCTTTGTTTACACGCGGCGAAACTCAAAGCCTTTCGACGGTGACGCTCGGCACCAAAAACGACCAGCAGATGGTCGATGGGCTTAGGCCGGCATATTCTAACAATTTTATGCTTCATTATAATTTCCCGCCTTTTTCTACCGGCGAAGTAAAAAGGCTCGGGCTTGGCAGGCGCGAAATAGGCCATGGCAACCTGGCCGAGCGCGCACTGAAAAACATGCTGCCCCCGGAAGCTGAATTCCCCTATACAGCAAGGGTGGTATCGGATATCCTGGAATCGAACGGGTCATCGTCGATGGCAACAGTATGCGCAGGCAGCCTTGCGCTGTTCAGCGCAGGTGTACCCATGAGCAAGCCTGTTTCCGGCATTGCCATGGGATTAATAATGGAAAGCGACAAGATTGCAATATTAAGCGATATTTTGGGCGACGAAGACCATTTAGGCGATATGGATTTCAAGGTAACCGGTACTATCGACGGCATTACTGCATGCCAGATGGATATTAAAATCGAGGGGATTACCATCGATATTATGAGAAAAGCTCTTTACCAGGCACAGGAAGGAAGGCACCACATACTTGGCAAGATGAACGATGTGATTTCCGAGCCAAGAACGGATCTATCGCCTTATGCGCCGAGATTTACAATAATTAAGGTACCGGTCGATACTATTGGCGCCGTTATCGGCCCCGGCGGCGAAATGATTCGCAGTATCGTGGCCAAGACAGGAACCGATATTAATATCGACGACGACGGAACCGTTACTATAGCTGCCACTTCCGGCGAAGCCAGCGATATGGCAGTAACTATGATTAATGCTATTATCCGCAAGCCCGAAATAGGCGATATTTTCGATGGAACTGTCCTGGAGATAAGAGACGGCTTAGGACTGATGGTTGAATTTATGCCAAAGAAGAAAGGCCTTGTACACCTATCGCAGATACCTCCTGACAATGAAAAAAGTGTTTGGGACAGGTTCAAGCAGGGCGATAGCGTTAAAGTCAGGCTTGTAGGCGTTACGCGCGAAGGTAAGTTCGACCTGAGCATTAAAGCACTCGAAAGCGACGATCCGGCCACTTATATACGCGAACGCAGAAGCGGCGGCGACAGAGGCCGAGGCGGCGACCGCGACAGGCGTTCGGGCGGAGGAGGCTATAGGGACAGCAGGCCTCCCAGGCGCGACGACAGGTACGAGCGCGACAGAAGGAGCGGCGACAGGCCCCCCAGGCGAGAACCGCGCGAAAGAAAAGATCCTAGGGACTTTAACGACAACGGAAACGGAAACGAAATCGGAAGCATATTCGATTAAAAAAATGATAGTTACGAGAAAGAAAAGGCATGCTGATTTGTATGCCTTTTTTTTTTGGAGGGTGTACACATTATTTTCTGGCATACCTTGCATAAATGAAAATTTATAGAAATAGCAAATAGCTTTCACTAACGGAGAAATATTCGGGTATTGCTCGATTTTTCTATCCCATGAATAAGCAATACTGATAATGCAATTTTTTAAACCTGTGCAAAATAAAACAATTAAGCTAATCTCATGATTGTGTTGATTCCAATTTATAACAGGCCACATTTTTCGCAGCAAAACTAGCCATGCCGAAAAAACAATATTTCAATAAGATTTTTTTACGATAGCTTTTACCGTTAATCAAATAAAGTGAAGCAAAATGAAGCAACCTGAAGGCAGCAGGCAACAACCAAACCAACTGTCTGCCAATTCTATCTCTTTTATCATTTTAGCTATCTCATCCTGCCATTCTCTAAATTCGGATTCAAGGGTTTTCCCTGTTTCTGTAAGGTTAATTTTTTTGGCTGGCGTTAATCCTTGCTTGAATAAGCTCGATTATGCTCTTCAGCCTGAGATACCGATGCTGCCGCTACCCCTCTAAAAGTCCGAGAAGTTTTGTATTAATAAAGTAATAGCTTCTGCCGATTTTTCTTTTACTAAGTAATTTAAGTTCGCACAATTCATTTAAATATGCCGATGCAGTCTGCCTGTGAACTCCTAAATCCTCTTCCAGAAAAGTAATTTTAGTATATGGATATTTGAATAGGCTATTAATTAAGTCAGCGCTAAAGAAATTAGTCTTCGTCGATAATATTTCTGAGTATTCGGTTATAAGGCCTTTAATGGAGCCAATTAATTCTATTGTATTTTGGGATGTTTCAATAATCGCTTTAAGCATATATAAAACCCAGTTCTCCCATGCAGATGGAGTCATGTCTTTATCAGATTCCCTGATATTTTGCAAATGAAAATAATAATCTGCCTTATTCCTGATAATAAACCGGCTGAGGTAAAGAACCGGAAGGCCCGATAGCCCTTCGTTTACGAGATACAACAGGTTTACTATCCTGCCTGTCCTACCATTGCCGTCGTAGAACGGGTGAATGCTTTCGAACTGGTAGTGAATAATTGCCATCTTTATCAAAGGGTCTAAACCTCTGTTATCATTATCATTTATATATTGCTCAAGATTTTTCATTAACTCCATAATTTCATGATAATCCTGTGGCGGTTCATATACAGTCTCGCCCTTAGTATTCTTCAATACTGTTCCGGGGACTTTCCTGAATCCGGCATCGTTCTTTTCGAGTTTTTCCTGAATGCCGATAATGATATTATTCGAAATAATCCCAGTTTCCCTGACTCTTGCATAACCGTATTTAAGTGCGGCAATATAGTTCTGGATTTCCCTGGCAGCAAGGTCATTTACCTGTAAATCGATACCTGCCCTGAAAATCTCGTCGTGAGTAGTGACGATATTCTCAATTGCGGAACTATCTTTAGCTTCCTGAAGGATAAGTGTATTTATCAGTATTTCATCATTCGGTATCGTTTTAGCCTGGCCTTTAACTTCGGCAAGTAAGCGGCTTGCCTCAACAAGCGACCTCATAACAGGTATTGTTTCAAAGTCAATATCAAAAGGCAGCATTTCCAGCTTGTTCTGCATTACACACCTATAATATGTCGAAAATATTAGTTTTTTTCATCATATAAATGCAATATGTCGAAAATTATTGAAATATTCAACATATAGAAGAAATAAGGCGGAAAAGGCTCATTTTTTCATCATATAGGTTCAATGTTTGATATTATGAAATATTACTCCAGGGATATGGGATTTGCCGTAGCACTTTCTCTGAGAATGGAAACAAATTAAATTTAGGGCTGTAATTTGAACGTATTGTTGGGAATTGAGTCACAGGATTGATTAGCTTCC
Source organism: Kapaibacterium sp. (SeqCode) (assembly GCA_036741575.1). GTDB lineage: Bacteria > Bacteroidota > Ignavibacteria > Kapaibacteriales > UBA2268 > DAINRZ01. The sequence continues at coordinate 236 of DAINRZ010000432.1, read as the reverse complement.
TATTATAGGTCTAGAAGCCCTTTTAATAAAGAGTTCTCGAAGTATAGTCTTAAGTTCATTGGTATTACTTTCATTTTTTATCAACCCGAGTTCCTTTATTCTATATGTAACCACTGTTTTACTTATATTAAAAAATACTGATAGAAAATCAATTGTTTTTTTATAATCATTAACATTAACTGGTGTTATTTTAAATTTAGTTGAAATTACAAAAAAAATAAACAAGAGGTTCCTTA
>DAINRZ010000431.1:0-3784 GCA_036741575.1 Kapaibacterium sp. (SeqCode) | reverse complement strand
TTCAGTATGTTTTGGTAATAACAAGCTTTTCAAGCCATTGGGTGGCGAGAAAGTCGAATATACGGACATGCTGACAGTATCATGGTTTGCCGATTCCATTATTACAGGCGTTAACATCAAAAAATGGGATAGTTATTCCAAGCAATGGGAATATATTGCCCAGAATACCGATGCACATCCTGTTACCCCTTACACCTGGGAGATACCCGATTCGCTCGATGGCTCTCAATGCCTTATAAAACTGGAGTTTCTTAAAAATGGTGTAGTTTACAGCGGCGATATATCATCTGCTTATTTCAGAATAATCGAACCAGCGGAAATCCCAATCAAATCAATCGTAGCTAACGAAGAGCACGCCGACGGGATCCTTCTTTATCCGAATCCAATTCATAACCTGCTAAATATTAAAGGTATTGGTGGCGATGCAACAAAAATACTTCTCAAAGATTTAACCGGAAGGGAGTTAAAATCTGTTGCAACATCTGGCCAGGCCGAATTATCAATCAATATTTCAGATTTGGTACCGGGTTACTATTTCGTAATAATCGAAAGAGTAGGTAAAATAAACTATACGTATAAAATAATCAAGAATTAGCCTGCTATTGCAGATAGGACTATAAGGGGAGTTGCTTTAATGCTTCTCCCCTTTTAAATTCATCCTAAAATTTTTTATTTTTGTAAACGTGTTAAGTATATTATAATAAAAATACTAAATGGGTAATGTAGTAAAAATATCGCTGGCGCTGTTTATGGCCTTATCGATGATTGCATCGGGCCTCGGCGTAGATATTTACTACCACTATTGCGGCCATACAGGCGACAGTCATACTTCGCTCTTCTTCCGTACGGACTGCGGCCCGGGTGAAACAAGCCACGGCAGCCAATCCTGCTGCGGTATAGCCCCCCTGCCCGTTGAGCATGATGAGTCGTGCTGCCACGGCAACACGGCAGCCACGGCAACCCGCTGCGCTATTGATTCGCACTGCTCCGACAAATACGAGCATCATTCGGAAGAAATAATTTCTACTGTAAATTATAGCGACGAATTTACATTTATTGTTGCCTGCAATGTTATAAAATCAAACCGGATTTATAATCATAATACCGAAGTGAAGGGAGAGGAGGGTTATATTGCCCATATTCCACCCTTGATAAATTCTCCTTTCAAAAAACTCTTTATATTCACATCTATGAGAATATCGCCCGAGGGACATGCAGATATGGCCTAACCGCTCTATCTGTTAATTATTTATTAATAATTCCCAAAGGTGAATAAATGAAAAAGTATATTAATTTAATTGTTATTATTGCAATTGCTGTAAGCTCCAATGCAATTGCTGGCTCATTGCTCAGGGGTATAGTTTACGGCCAGGACTCCGACAAGAAAAAGTCCGCCCTGCCGGGTGCAACGGTCAGGTGGGAAGGCGGCAAAACAGGCGCCTACACCGGCAAAGACGGAAGATTCGAACTAACCCGCAATGATAGCGACGAAAAGCTGATAGTCAGCTTCGTCGGTTATAAAACCGATACCCTCGAAATAGGCTTGCACAAAGACTTTATTGAAATAACGCTTAATTCCAATGCTGCGCTCGATGAAATAAAGGTTACCGGCAGGCAGATGGGCACAGAAATCTCTAAATCCTCGATAGTAAAAACCGAAGGCATTACATCCCACGGCCTGCGCAAGGCAGCCTGCTGCAACCTCTCGGAAAGCTTCGAGACTAATCCCTCGGTGGATGTAAATTACAGCGATGCCGTCACCGGCGCCAAACGCATTGAACTGCTTGGGCTGGACGGTATTTATACCCAGATGCTCTCCGAGAAAATTCCGACTCTGCGCGGTATAGCCTCTTCTTTCGGGCTAAATTATGTGCCCGGCCCATGGATGGAATCCATCCAGATTTCAAAAGGAGCTGCTTCCGTCTCGACCGGTTACGAATCGACCACCGGGCAGATAAACGTCGAGTACAAAAAGCCGCTGACCAGCGAGCCGCTGTTCCTGAACTTTTTTGCAAATGAAGTGGGCAGGTACGAAGCCAATGCAAATACTTCATATAAGTTTTCGGATAACTTAGGCACAATGCTGCTGTTTCATGGCAGTGTCATGCAAAACCAGTTCGACCATAATTCCGACAAATTCCTGGATATGCCTATGACGGCACAGATAAATGCCATGAACAGGTGGTTCTACGAAGGCGACGGACACCACATGAATTTCGGATTCAAAGCCTTGTACGAAGACCGCAAGGGCGGCCAAAAGGGATTCTATCCCGATTCGAGGGCGGATTTGTTCGGCGTGGGTATCCACACCGAGCGATACGAAGTTTACGGCAAGAACGGCTATATACTCGACGACAACGTAACGAGCATAGCAGGAATTGTAAATGCAAACACCCATTACCAGGATTCGTTTTTCGGCAGCAGGAAATACAAAGCCAGGCAAAATTCATTCTATCTCAACCTGCTTATGGAAACAGGTTTTGGCGGCCAAAAACACGAAGAAGATGAGCACGGCCATATGGAAGCCGGTACTAATGAAGCTGAAAGCCACGATCAGGAATCCTGCGAAGTAGAGGAAGTGCCTCACAAAATTTCTGCCGGCCTGAGCTTTCAGTTCGACGAATACAAGGAGTCGTTCACAGGTAGCAATATGTATCGCAGCGAATCTGTGCCCGGCGGCTTTCTCGAATATACGTTTACAGGCATAGAAAACCTGACTTTTGTTGCCGGAATCCGTGCCGACCTGCACAACCTTTACGGCACATTCGTAACGCCGCGCTTCCATGCGCGCTATGCCATCGGAGAGGTGACCGTAATCAGGGCATCGGCCGGCAAGGGCTACAGAGTGCCCAATATCTTTGCCGAAAACACCGGCCTTCTTGTAAGCTCGCGCGAGTTTGCCGTAACCGAAAAGCTAAACCCTGAAGAAGCATGGAATTACGGGGTAAACTTCTCGCACGATTTCGGGCTTTTCGGCAGGGTGTTTACTTTGAATGCCGAGTATTACAGAACCGACTTTATAAATCAGGTAGTTACCGACCTTGAAACTAATCCGCAGTTTGCTTATTTCTACAACCTCGACGGCCAGTCGTATTCGAACAGCCTGCAGTTCGATCTGACGTTCCAGCCATTTGACCGTTTCGATATTACTACGGCATACAGGCTGATTGACGTAAAAACTACCATAAACGGCAAGCTGCTCGAAAAGCCGCTGCAGAGCCGCCACAAAGCATTTTTGAACCTTGCTTATGCCACGATGTTCGACGAGTGGCAGTTCGATTTAACGGCACAGTACAACGGCCCCGGCAGGCTGCCCAACACAGCCTCGAATCCGGAAGAATACAGGCTCGGCGAGACTTTTCCATCGTTTATGATTTACAACGCTCAAATAACAAAAAACTTCGACGGCTGGAGCCTATACCTGGGCGGCGAAAACCTGCTGGATTACCGCCAGCCTCACCCGATTTTGTCGTATGATAATCCGGGCGGAAGGTATTTCGATGCATCTATGATCTGGGGGCCGCTCGACGGCAGGAAAATATATGCAGGCATAAGGATGGAGTTTTATTAATTAAGCCGGGCTAATACTGGATCGGGTGGAATTCCCGACAGATTGGAGCATAATCAATAATTTTGATTAATAATTATATTCATCCGGTGGCCCTAAGCCATCGGATGATTATTTTGGTTCTATACCGGTAACTGCGGGTAATTTTTTCCCGTTAATGAGGCAAGCCCCATTGTTGATAACACATATTCATGCAACAAGGGAGCTTGCTCCCTT
>DAINRZ010000430.1:0-3790 GCA_036741575.1 Kapaibacterium sp. (SeqCode) | reverse complement strand
CCATATTAGATGTGTTGTTCAGTATATTAAAATTTTCGGAAAATCTATGTTCAAAAAAATATTGATAGCCAACAGGGGAGAGATTGCCGTAAGGATTATCCGCGCTGCCCGCGAAATGGGTATCGAAGCAGTGGTGATTTACCACGAAGTCGATAAACATTCGCCCTTCGTCCAGTATGCCGACTATGCTTACAAAATCGATTCGCCCACCCCTAAAGGTGCTTACTTAGATATCGAACAAATTATTGAGAAAGCTCATGAAAGCGGCGCCGAGGCCATCCACCCCGGCTATGGCTTCCTCTCGGAAAACGCCGAATTCAGCAGGGCTGTCACCGAAGCAGGCATTAAATTTATAGGCCCCGGCCCCGATGCCATTGCGGCCATGGGAAGCAAAACGCGAGCCCGCGAGCTGATGTCCAAAGCAGGTGTGCCGATTGTGCCGGGCACAAAAAGAAAAATAACCGATATTCACGAAGCTTACGATATAGCAAAGGAACTTGGGTACCCGATATTACTGAAAGCCTCGGCAGGCGGCGGGGGCAAGGGTATGCGCAAGGTTTCAGTGGAAGAAGAACTGGTTTCCGGCTTCGAATCTGCCCAGCGCGAAGCCCTGAAGGCTTTCAAGGATGATTCAATTTATATTGAAAAGTATATCGAAAATCCAAAACATATCGAAATACAAATCATTGCCGATGAGCACGGCAATTATGTTCATTTAGGCGAAAGGGACTGCTCGATACAAAGGCGCCACCAAAAGGTGATAGAAGAAGCGCCTTCGACAGTACTGGACGACGAACTGAGGCACAAAATGGGGCAGGTGGCTATCAATGCAGCAAAGGCTGTAGGTTATGTAAATGCCGGTACAATTGAGTTCCTGTTCGATAAAAACAGGAATTTTTACTTCCTCGAAATGAATACAAGGCTCCAGGTGGAGCACCCCGTCACGGAAATGGTGACCGGTATCGATATTGTCAAGGAACAGTTCAGGATAGCTGCGGGTGAGCCACTGTCATTCAAACAGGAAGACGTTACCTGGACAGGCCACGCAATCGAATGCAGGATTTACGCCGAGGACCCGTTCAATAACTTCCTCCCCGATACCGGAAAGATTAAATACCTGCGCAGGCCGGGTGGTTCGGGCGTTCGCATAGACAGCGGCGTAGAGCGTGGCTCGGAGGTTACCATCCACTTCGACCCCATGCTCGGCAAGCTGATTATCTGGGGCAAAGACAGGCTGGAAGCCGTCAGCCGTATGGAACGCGCGCTGAGAAATTATAAAATAAAGGGCATCAAAACGGCAATTCCATTCGAACTTGCTGTGATGAAGCACCACGACTTCAAGTATGGTTACTTCGATACCGGTTTCATCGAAAATTCTTTCGATTTTGGTATACTCGAAAATATGAAAGCCGAGCACGAGGAAATGATTGCCGTTATTGCTGCTTTCGGCTACAGGATGATGAAGTCTTCGCAGGCGCCCATTAACAATACCAACCAAAATAGTAAATGGAAAACCGGAAGAATGTTTTACAGATAATTGGACAAAAAAAATGGAAAACCTGATAATTAATTTAAATAATAAAGAGTACAAGGTTATATTCGACAATAAGGACTTCTCGCTGATTCACATGGACGGCAAGCCTTTCAGGGTGGAACTGCTAAAGGACTTCGAGGATAATATTTACTCCTTCCTCGTCAACCAAAAAATGGCACAGGTGGAATTTGAACTCGAAGAAGACGGCACCCTGATGATCGACCACGAGGGCATTGCCTACGAGGTCAAAGTAACCGATGAATTGAAGAAGCTGCTGGAGATATACATAAGGAAGACGTCCACGGGCGGCAGCGGCGGCCAGGGCATGATTAAAGCGCCTATGCCCGGAATGGTCGTAAAGGTGCTCGTAAAAGAAGGCCTGCCGGTGACCAAAGGAGATAAATTAGTCATTATCGAAGCTATGAAAATGGAGAATGCCATTTCGTCGCCGGTGACCGGCACCGTTAAGAATATCCGCGCACAGGAAGGTACTCCGGTCGAGAAGGACGAACTCTTGATCGAAATCGATACCGGTAAAGAAATATAGTTTTATAACCAATTTTTCGGGTAAGAAAATGGAAGAAAACAAGCAATTAATAGATAAAAAAATCGGCAGGATGTACGAACTGAAGGAAATTGCCAAAGATGGTGGCGGGCAGGAAAGAATAGACAGCCAGCACGCCAAGGGCAAACTAACTGCAAGGGAAAGGGTGGAGCTTATGCTGGACCGGGGCTCATTCAGGGAGATAGATATGCTGGCCCACCACCATTCCAACCTGTTCGGGCTGGAGAAGCAGGTTTTCTACGGCGACGGTGTCGTTACCGGTTACGGTGAAATTAATTCACAAAAAGTATTCTTCTTTTCTCAGGATTTTACCGTACTTGGCGGCAGCCTTGCTGCAGAGCATGGACGTAAAATCTGCAAGGTTATGGAAATGGCAATGAAGAACGGCGTGCCCGTTATCGGGCTGAACGATTCGGGTGGCGCTCGCGTGCAGGAAGGCGTCATTTCCCTTGGCGCTTATGCAGATATTTTCCTTTTGAATACGCTGGCGTCGGGCGTTGTGCCGCAGATTTCAGTTATTATGGGGCCGTGCGCCGGCGGGGCAGTTTATTCACCGGCTATTACCGATTTTATTATTATGGTGAAGCAGACTTCGTATATGTTCGTAACAGGGCCAAAGGTAGTCAAGACGGTTACCCACGAAGATTTTACTTCCGAGGAACTCGGCGGGGCCGGGGTGCATGCCTCCAAGAGCGGTGTGGCGCATTTCACTGCCGAAAACGATATGGAAGCTCTCGAGATAGTAAAAAAGCTGCTTACTTTTATTCCACCAAATAATGCCGACGATCCGCCTTTTGTGCCGAACAACGACCCTGTGGACAGAATAGACGAAGAATTGAACTACATTGTGCCGGCAAATCCCAACCAACCTTACGATATGAGGGATATCATCAGGAAAGTTGCCGATAAGGGCGATTTCTTCGAAGTCCATAAGGATTGGGCGCAGAATATTGTGGTGGGATTCGTACATTTGGGCGGCAGGTCTGTTGGCGTTATTGCCAACCAACCGGCATGCATGGCAGGAGTGCTTGATATTAATTCCTCGCGCAAGGCAGGGCGCTTCATTCGTTTTTGCGATGCATTTAATATTCCAATCCTTACATTTGAAGATGTACCCGGTTTTATGCCCGGCGCCGACCAGGAATGGGGCGGTATAATCACTAACGGAGCCAAGCTGCTCTATGCTTATTGCGAAGCTACAGTTCCCAAGATTACCGTTATTACACGCAAGGCATACGGTGGCGCCTACGATGTGATGAACAGCAAGCATGTGCGCGGCGACTTCAACTTTGCATGGCCTACGGCAGAGCTCGCCGTGATGGGAGCCAAGGGCGCCGTCGAGATTATTTTCAGGAAGGAAATCGAGTCCGCCGAAAATCCCGTACAACGCGAAGAAGAGCTGGTTGCAGAGTTCAACGAGAAATTTGCCAATCCTTATATCGCTGCTTCTTACGGGTACATCGATGACGTCATCGAACCGAAATATACCAGGATGCGCCTGATTGAAGCATTCAACCTGCTGGAAAACAAGGTGGACAAAAATCCCCCAAAAAAGCACGGGAATATTCCTTTGTAAAAAAGAGAGGAAAATTATATAATTTCATATTGAAACAGCGATTTAAGAATCAGGGGGAACATCTTTTCTTATGATTTTATGATAATGTTATTTCGCTTAAGTTTATTATATAAAG
>DAINRZ010000429.1:0-3803 GCA_036741575.1 Kapaibacterium sp. (SeqCode) | reverse complement strand
AGACAGTTATACCAAACAACGCACCAGCCCTGCTCTCGCAAATATCGAGATAGGCGTCGTTGCTTGTTATACTGTCGCATGCTTTGTCGGGGGAAAGCACACCGTTATTGATCCTGTCTGCTAGCCCAATTTCCTGTAATAATCCATCCTGGTATTTTTCAGGCAGTTTGTCAATTAATTCTTTAGTGAGATAAAACCAAAAATGGAATTTAACAGTAGTATTCGAGCCTCCGCTACCTTCGGCAATAAAAGTAACAGGCAATAGTTTGCTGATTTTAGGGACAAATTTATCTTTCTCCCATCTGAAAGCTGTTTCGTGCGCCAACTCTTTAAGTGCAGGGGAATTAGCGGCTAAGTACATTGTAGAGATACTCGATTTGCCTTGCTCTCCCGAATTAACATATTCAATTGTCACTGCCACCGGGAACTGGTATGTTCCAGCCGTATGGTTCCAGCCGTTGTAAACTAGTGGCTCGTCATCGGGAAGAATGCTTGAAGGTGCGACGCTAACACCTTTTCTGTAAATTCCCGATTTAGCTTTATATCCTTTTCCCGAAAGAGCTTGTGCAAAATCGTCCGGTGTTTTTTTGGATATTTTATAATACTCTTCAACTATGAGATTAAAATGTTTATTTTTATAAGTAATTCCTACCTTTTCCAGATCATCCATGTTCAGGATTATGCCGTCAAGATTTACATACTGTAAAATTTCGTTGCCGTTAGCCGGTGTAAGGGCTAAAGTATTATCCTGGGCTAATGCTGTTATAGAAAAAGACATTACAGCCATTATAACGGATAGTTTGAACGATTTCATTTTTTTCTCCATCGAAATAAACTTTTATATTAATATACGAATCAGAAATGAATTATTCAGTAAAAAATTGTTATAATTAATTCTTTGGAAACTATACTCGTTCATTCGATTTAATAACAGATTATCTCGAATGAGTTTTTGTTAAAAAATACTACATACTTGTAACATTAAGTGCTACAATCATTTATGTGCTTTAAATTATTAATTAATGCAGAAAAATGCTTGTGGCGGCTAAATTTAATATTAATATGGATTTATGAGGATTATTCCGTTTTAATAGTTTAAATTTATATATTAAAAATTACTAACAAAAGCCGATATTCGTTGTATATCTTTGTAGAAAAATTAAGTATTTAATCGAGAGGAAGATATGATACTAATAAATAAATTCAAAATTTATGGCTGTCTGCTGTTTCTGTTAGCAAATAGTTTAATTGCTCATGACGCATTCAAAAAGGGCAATGACGAAGTATTAAACAATACGCCACCTGACTTACCAATGATTGATATAAAAATTAATAATAATCCTTCTCCCGGTTATTTCTTTTTTGGGCTGATGCCCAAGAGTGACACTAATACAATATATTCAAATTATCTGCTAATTTCAGATAACTCCGGCTCAACTGTTGCTGCAAGAAAAACAGGTACGAATTTTTCCGGATTGCCGTTAAACTTCATGCAATCCCCCGACGGGCTTATGATACACATTGAACTCGATCCGGAAAAAAGCGAGTTTTTTGTTTCGGATACAACCCTGAAACCTATCGACAGTTTGTCTTATGCCGGATTCCAAAAGTATATTACTTATTTTAAGAAATTGCCTAACGGAAACAATATTCTTATTAAAAATGAACTATTCCCCTACGACCTGAGTAAGGAGTTCGAAGCCGGCGAACCTAATGCCTTCATTTCGACAAGCACAGTTTACGAACTCGATAAAAATAAAAATATTATATTCAAGTGGAGGGCACTGGATAACTTTAATATTAAAGAAACTTACTCAGTTCCTAAGTCCTGGTTCCATAGCCATGCGCAAATAAACGGAATAATATTGGACACAGACGGTAATTTTATAATCTCAAGTAAGTTACTATCCGAAATTACAAAGATAAACAGGCTGACCGGAGAAATAATGTGGCGGCTTGGTGGTGCCAATAACCAATTCGAGTTTATTAACGAGAACCAGTCCAACGCCCCGGAATACTTTTCGTTCCAGGGAGATATCAGGCGGCTGCCGAATGGGAATATTACACTGTTCGATAACGGTACCCGGCACAATCCACAGTATTCCCGATGTGCCGAGTACAAACTTGACGAAATTGGGCAAACCGCCGAACTAATCTGGGAATACAGGAATACACCCGATATTTATTCTTCCGGTTACGGCTCCTGCCAGCGCCAAAGCAACGGCAATACAGTAATCGGCTGGGGTATTGCAGGTGCGGGAGGTTCTTCAGCCGTTACCGAAGTAACATCTGATAAAACAAAGGCTTTCGAAGCAGTTTTCCCCGAAGGGATCTATAGTACCAGAGCTCTGAAATACCCTATTAATTATGGTGTGCCCGAATACAAAAAAACCGAAGAGCTTCTTGAAAAGAATACTTATAAATTCAGGGAAGGCACCAAAAGCGTCTGTGTATCTGCTAAAATCATTAAGCTCGATGCCTTTTTTTATGCATTCCTGAAAGGAGAGAAATACAGCTATGCTCCCATGAATGCCGATTTCGCCGGCCCTTTGCCGCCGGTGCTATTTCCCAAAAGAATTGTTTTAACGCCACAGGAGATAGACTCGCTTTCCGCTGAACTTCGCTTCGATACAAAATGCCTTGGCATTACTATGCGCAATAATGAATATAAAATTTTCCGAAGGGATAAATCCGGCAGCGGGCAATTTGTTGAATTACCAACAACTTACGATGAAGCTACATCAGAGCTTGTTACAAGTACTTCTAATTTCGGCGAATTTGTTTTTGGTATCCCATGGAAAGTTGAAAAACCCATGCCGCCTATCCTAAACTGGCCCCCCAATGGCGGCAAAGTTAATTACAGAGAGGCAATATACATGGAATGCTCCCCAAGAGGTTATTTCAAGGGCTGCACCATTCAAATCGCTAATGACAAAGAATTCAAAGTAGTTGTATATCAGGATTCGACTTATGAATCTGTGTTCAACAGGGTACGCCTCATTCTGCCAGGTGAATACTACTGGCGTGTCAGATCGTTCATCGATACTGTGGAGAGCGACTGGTCGGAACCCTATTCGTTCTATGCCGGCGAGCCTTTTATGGATATTACTTTCCCTGACGGCGGCGAAGTGCTTAAAAAAGATACACTTAGAAAAATAATCAGGTGGGATAAAAATGTTTACGACTCCGTTAAAGTGGAACTCTTTAGAAACAATGAGCTTGCTTACACTATCCACGATACATTGATTTGTTTCACCGGTGCATTCGCCTGGATTATCCCCAATGATATTGTTCCCGACAGTACCTACAGGATTAGGGTAACTAGCCTGGAAAACAACAGCCTTGTTTCGGAAAGCGAGTCTGACTTCACTATTGCCGATGGCATAACAACTGTCGAAGATAATGCGTATGGCACTATATCTTTCATGATTACTCCCAATCCAGTATCTGATAATGCTAATATATCCTTTTCAATTGATAATCATGGGCTTACGGAAATATTGATTTATGATTTGCTGGGCAACCGTATTGAGAGTATCCTGAAGGCGCATCTGGAACCTGGCAGTCACAGTATCTCACATAGTTTCAGCAACTTAATGCCCGGCACTTATTACTGTAAGATGATCACAAATGGTAAGTCTCATATTTTTAAGTTTGTTATCATAAGATAGCTAAAGAAACATTTAAGGAATACCTGCAATATATTGGCTAATAAAGGAATTTTCCTTTATTAGCCTTATTTTTTCATTTTAGCCCCGCCTAACATATTATTTAGCCATTTTTGCCCGAAAAAACGCGATTTC
>DAINRZ010000428.1:0-3807 GCA_036741575.1 Kapaibacterium sp. (SeqCode) | reverse complement strand
CATTGTGGCGGGAAGTGAACCTGAGGTGCCCCTCACTGTATTTTTCGGCCAGGTCGGCATACATACGGATTTTCATCGTACTTAGAAGCCTGGGTGAACCAGCCCTGACAGAATAAAGTTTGGCGCCAGTTTCGGAAACATGTACCATTACTCCGGGTTTGGGTATTTCATGATATTTCCATTTGCCGTAATTTTCCTTGATTATAGGAGGTAAAAACTTGCTATAATGCGGCGGACCTATATCTGTAATTCTTTTTGGTTGTGCATCAGCCATTTTTAATTTCCCTTATATTTTTTTTAATATTTATTTACTTATTTTAAGAATAAAAACTTATTTACCTTCCTCTTCATCTTCCACAAAGTATTCTTCATAGAAGATATAAGGATTCTCGCGCGGATGTGCAACCATTTCGGGAACGGGTTCGATGCCCACTTCTTCGAGGAAGTTGCCCATACCGACTCGCTGGATGAACTCGCCGACGCGCTCGCGGTTTTTGCCTTCTTCGCACCAGAGGTCCCAAATATTTTCGATTGTCTCCCATAATTCTAATTCATCGTAAGGTTCTTCGAGCTTGATAAAAGGAATAAGTACCGACGAAAGCAATGCGCCTTCGACGATGGGTGCTTTTGAACCTAAAAGAATACAGGCGCCTCTGTCTTTGCCGGGAGCCAGGCCTTTGGGCATAACGTTGATGCAATGCATACAATGGCGGCAGCTGCTGTCGTCGATTTTAATGGTGTTACCGTCCCAATCGATACATTTGCCGGGGCAGTTAAGCACTATTTCTTTTACGATATCGACACCGTTTTTGGCATAGTTGCGCACTTCATCCTGGTTTATCTGGATAGCATCGCGCCATGTACCGATAACTGAAAGGTCGGCACGTGCAACAGATGCAACGCAGTCGTTGGGGCATCCGGAGAATTTCATTTTAAATTTGTAAGGGAATGCAGGCCTGTGCAGTTCGTCCTGGTAACGGTTAGTGGCATAGTGCGCCATAGCCATAGTATCGTAGCAAGCCCATTCGCAGCGCGATTCGCCGCAGCAGCAGCTGGGAGTGCGCACATCGGAACCGGAACCGCCAAGGTCGAAGCCAAGCTCTGTTAGTTCTGCAAAAATTGGTTCCAAAACTTCTGTACGGCAGCCCAAAAGGACCATGTCGCCGGTGGAACCGTGCATGTTTGTCAGTCCGGAACCGTGTTTGTCCCAGATGTCGCAAATTTTCTTTAATACATCAGCAGTATAATACCAGCCAGCCGGCTGATTAACACGAATAGTATGGAAATGGGCGATATCCGGAAAATCTTCGGGGACGTCGGTGTACCTGCCGATAACGCCGCCGCCGTAACCCATAACACCGACGATTCCACCATGCTTCCAATGTCCGATTCGCTCGTGATATGAACGCTCGAGCAAGCCTAACAGGTCGTTTGCCATCGGATTCCAGGCTGCAGCCAGCTTTATTTCTTTTACAAAGCTGGGCCATTGTCCAGTTTCGAGCTGGTCAAGCAGTGGAGTTTCATACTTTTTCTCTAATCCCATTTTAGCTCCTTAATTATTATTATTATAATCGAGCTGTTACAATTAGTAACTTTCTCTATTTAATTAATTCTTTGCAAATACTTCGGGCTTATTTTCCCTGCCGTGCATTTTCAGCCAGGTTAGCCCAACGAACCTATAGGCCATGTGGGCAAATTTTGAATAGGGCATATACCACAACAGGAAAAATACAAGCACTAAGTGAATATAATATATTGCATAGGCAAGTTCGGGAATACCCGAAAGCCTTCCGAAAACCGTCGATAAACCTGTTGCGGCCACACCAAAGAGTATCCACAGGAACAGCCAGTCGTTGTATGTGCTTCGGCCTTCGCGCTTTTCGGTCTTAATCCTTTTCAGCATAAACATTACCATACCAATAAAAAGGAATATGCCGCTAACCATACCGAGGATCTTCACCCAGTGGAATAAATCCATTGGATAAGGCAGGTGCAGCAGCATAAGGAATTTATAGTGGTAAAGCTCGCCCACTACCACAAGGCCTGTGGCTATTGCAGTGCCAAGGAAACCGTAGAACACCCACAAATGCCCCTGCCTTCGGTTGGAATTAGTGGGGCATTTCTCGAATTTCCTGTGAGCAAGGAATTCCCATAATGTCAGCCAGGCGGCCTTCAAAAAAGGCATCTGTTTTTTCATGGTATTATTCTTTTCCAGGTTGTCCCAGTATCTTTTCATGCCTAAGTAGAGCAGGAAAAATATGAGGATATTGCCGGCGAAAAAGAATACTTCTATTATTAGTTTATGGAAAAAGTCTTCGTATTTAAGCACTCCGAAAGAAGAAATGTAATACTCTTCCGGCGTTTGCCCAACGCCGGCCGGCACTTCCAGCCTGCCGCCCTTTTCGGTAAATTCTTTGTAATCCATGTAGCTGCCCAGGTGCTCGTATTCTGCTTTTTCTTCGGGAGAGGCAAATACTGCGCCCATGGATTCGGCCTGCTCGACGGACATTTTTCCGTCGCGCACGGCGAGCAGGTTCATGTCGGAGTTATGGAATATAACGTTATTCAAAAGTATGAGGGCAAGTATCAGCGCCAATGGAAAAATGAATAGCCAGGGGAGGTATTTTGGCTTGCTCATTGCTTCGCCCATGAACCCGGGCGCAGAGTATTCCCTGTAAACATAAGAGCGCAGGGCTCCCATCAGGTCGGCAGGCCTGGCGCTCCGGGGGCACTGCAGGCTGCAGTCCATGCAGCCGTGGCACAGCCAAATGTCGGGATCGGCCATCAGCTTGTCTTTCTGGCCCCAACTAGCCTGAATCATTTCCTTGCGCGGGAAGGCGTATTCCTTGGGCGAAAGCTCGCAAACGACCGAACAGGTGGCGCATTGATAGCATTTTTTCATGGTTTCGCCGCCGTTTTCCTTTAGGTAACGTATAAACCCAAGGTCGGTGCCTAAGGTTTCCCTTACGTTTTCCGTATCCGGTTTTCTATCGCTCAACTCTTTGTCCTTCCAATTAATTACACAATTATATAACTAATTCCTGTTTTTGAATTTTTCTTCGCCAACGATTTTCACTGTTTTTTCGCCGAAAAGGCTGAACCTAACCCAGTCGAAGCCGAATTTAAGCAACTCGACATCGTCGTATCGCATTCTTTCTTTGCGCTTTTCCTCGACATCGAACCTTTTGAAGAAAGTGCTTTCGAAAAGGAAATCACGGAATTTGTCCAGGTCGTAGCAAGCCATATAAAACATTTCGAGTTTAACAGGCTCGATAGCTTTTGCCTTGGTGAAGAATTCGTGCAGCGATATATCCTTGAAAAGGCGTCCCATTTCTTCGTATTCCAGTATCCCCTGGTCGTCCATCCAGCCGGAAACAGACCATGTTTTCCCCTGGTTTTCCTCGAATCCGCGGCATACTTCCTCGTTCAAAAGGAAATAGAATTCTTCGTCCTTATTATCTTCGCCATCTTTGGGGGAAGCAATCCCCAGCGGATACATCCTGCATGCCCATGGCCTGTCGCCATACACTGAGCAGCCGTCCTTTCCTACGAAGGGGCAGTTTAGGGATTCGTCGTCCATTTTTAGCATTACTACAGGGTGCCGAAGGTTTTCTTCGATAGGCAGCAGTGTGTATTTTTCGAGGAAGTCCGAAGAAGTCATGCCGAGTTGTTTCCTTAGCCGGAGTATATCATATGGCGTAAGGAAAATATTAACGTCGTTGCAGCATTTATTGAGGCACGACACGCCCGGATGGCACGAAAAAGTGAAAGTATCCCCTGCCGAAAGGCGGGGGTAATCGTTGATTA
>DAINRZ010000427.1:0-3810 GCA_036741575.1 Kapaibacterium sp. (SeqCode) | reverse complement strand
AATATGCCTTGACTCTAATAAGCAGCATGTCTTCGTCCAGTGGCTTTTTAATGATATCGAACAATCCGTGTTCGTAGCCTGTAGCATCGTCGGCATGAAACCCGTTCTCAGTGAGGAATATAAATGGAAAAGACGAAAGTTCGGGGTCGAGATAAAGAAAATCCGGATTGATACTTCCGCATTCTTTTGTTATCGATGGATCGATTAGGATTAGGTCGGGCATAATATACCTTGCCAAATCGGCTGCATTTTCTCCTTTGTAAGAGTAATAAACTTTGAATCCGTTAACCGTCAACTTTGCCTTGATTTCTTCGATTAGCTCCCAGTCATTTTCAACAATCATTACCGTCTGGTTGTCCAACATGTTCATACATTAATAATTCTACAAATTCAATTCCACCTATTTCAAAAATTCAATTTTTGTATGAATTTATAATGTATTTTAATTGAATTATATGTTAATTGTGATGGTAAAACAAGATTAAAGCTGCTTCCATTCAGTCGAAATTAAAATAATTTCAGAAATTATTGTTAATATTTTCAATAATTTTCTATGTTACCAGCAAGCAAGGCATTATCAGTGTTTATAAACAAAAAAAGGAGAGTATTATTCTCCTTTTTTTCTGAGCCACCTGACGGACTTGAACCGCCGACCGGCTGATTACAAATCAGCTGCTCTACCAGCTGAGCTAAGGTGGCTTAGCAGATTACAAAATTAAGGACTTTTTCCGATTCTGCAAAATATTTTTTCATTTCATCGCAATTCTTTTAAAAAAATCCTTCTGAAGAATAAATAACAGGATGTTTCGATGAAATATTCCACGTTTGCAAATCCGATTCTTTTTGGCTAATATTGCCTTTTTTTACAGTCAGGAATGCAATGCAGGACTCTAAACGCCATGCCTTCAGGCTGATTATACTTTTCGGTATAATAAGCCTGCTGGGCGATATGATTTACGAAGGAGCCCGCAGCGTCAACGGGCCTTACCTAAAGGCGCTCGGCGCAGGGGCCGCCGTGGTGGGCCTTGTTGCAGGCATTGGCGAATTCCTGGGCTATGCCGCAAGGCTGCTGTCGGGTTTCCTGACAGATAAAACCAAAGCATACTGGCTGATTACGATAATTGGCTACGCTTTCCTGCTGTCCGTGCCCATGCTGGGGATTGCCGAAGGGTGGGAAGCCGCCGCACTGTTTATACTTATGGAAAGGTTCGGCAAAGCAATACGAAGCCCTTCAAAGCAGACAATACTCTCGCAGGCAGCCAAGCAGGTCGGCACCGGTTACGGCTTTGCCCTCCACGAAGCTATGGACCAATTAGGCGCAATGCTGGGCCCGCTGGTTTATTCGGCTGTATTCTTTGCCGCCGCCACCGCCGGCGCTGCAATTGCAGACTACCAAAAGGGCTACCTTTTCAGCATTATACCTTACATTCTTTTGCTGGCTACGCTTTTTTATTCCTACTACAAATTCCGCAATTCATGGGCTTTCGGCGATAAAGCCCAAAGCGGGCAGCAGGATAAACTCGGCAAAACGTTCTGGCTTTACAACATATTTACTTTCCTTTCCACTTTCGGCTTTGTCAATTTCCTGCTGATAGGTTATCATATAAAGGCTGCAGGCCTGGCAGGCGACGCCTGGATACCACTTGCTTATACCCTGGCGATGGGTGTGGATGCAGTTGCTGCATTAATCATCGGCAAGGCTTACGACAGGCTGAAATCGAAAAGCGGCAACGAAAAGTCGGGACTGAAAATCCTGATAGCAATACCCCTGTTCACTGTTTTTATACCCGCTCTGGTATTTTCGCCCACCCTGGGATTGATAATTGCCGGAATAGTGCTTTGGGGAATTGTTATGGGCACCCACGAAACTATTATGAAAGCATCGATAGCCGATATTACTTCGCTCTCCAAAAGGGGCACGGGATACGGGATATTCAATACATCCTACGGCCTTGCCGTGATGTTTGGCAGCGCCGCCGCCGGATTCCTCTACGATACTTCCATCACCCTGCTGGTGGCTATCATGTCTGCCGTGCAGGTATTAGCTGTGGTAAGTTATTATTACCTAAGGAAATCCGTAGTATAAAGAATGTTTTATTCAGTTAAAAAGCAAATAAACCGGCCCATTACTATTCGCATAATTACCAGAATCAGGCTTATATCCAGTTGCAATCAGCTTTTTCCTTACCTGTATTTGCAGCAGCTGTGCAATTTGGAATAATCTTCATCGGTTGCTTTGAACATGTCGTTATCATGCCCTGCCAATGCTATCGCCTTTTTCAGGAGGCTGATATCGAGGCTTTTGTCGTACCTGACCGTTAATATCTTAGATTCTTCGTTCCAATATGCAAAAACAACATTTTCGATTTTTGCGGCTGCATTCTCTATTCTTGATTTGCACATACCGCAGATTCCCTCCACACGGAATTCTGCCCTGGGATTGCCGGCAAAATCATCTTCGCCGGGCAGCAGTCCTTCATTATCGCTGTTTTTCAAGTCGAATGACATCGAAAAACCTAAAGTGAAAGCATTTTTATTTGTAAGTTGAATGCCGTTAATATCTTTTAAAACTGGTAAATCGAACTGAGCATTTAATGCCCATCCCCCTTTAAATCCGAAACTAATCCTTGGAGCTACGAACAAAACGCTCCCCCCTGTCGATTCAATCAACTTCTTATCTCTGTCCGAGGATTTTTCCCTGAAGTTATACCTCAATTCCAGGCCGGCACTGATGCTTTCGGCAAAACCGCCCGCGGAGCCAAAAATTGCATCGGTCAGGCTGTACAGGCCAATCAGCGAAATATTCAACTGGTTGCCGTATTTGTAATTAGTCCTGTCAGTTTCTATTCTCTGCGAGATTTCGTAAGAACCCATAGCCAGAAGGGCCAAGGGCGATTCATCGAAGCCTTTGCTTACTGTGGCGCCTATCGTATATTTAAAACTGCCCGATGAAGGCTGGATATCTATCGGCATTACTACGGCTCCGTCCATCTGGTCGAATTCGCCGAGGGGTAATGTCACCTTGATACTGGGGTAAATCCCCAGCAGAAAATCTTCATTATACATCAAATTATATACAATCCCCAAAGTACCGTCGCCTATGCCGCCTGCTTTTCTAAGGGGTGCAAATCCATCGCCGAAGTCGAATTTCTGTAGTTTCGAAAAGAAATACCCTAATTCGGCTGTTAACTGCAAATCAGGGAACAAACCATACCCGGCAGAAATCATGGAATAATCGAATGAAGAATAGTCTATATACTTATAATCCGAAACAGAGGCGCCCTGAAAATAAGTATCGGAATAGGAACGCATATAAGAAACGGAAACACCGAGCACACCGGCCTGGCTGCCATCCGCGGCATTGGCCGTATTAACCGGATTGCCGGCAGCACAGCACTGGGAATAGCATTCGGCCCGGAAAGCCAAAAGCAGCCCGGTAAACAAAAGTGCAATCCACAACATCATTTCTCAATAATAATTTCTATCGTCGAGTCAACACTGCCCTTGTCATTTGTTACAGTGCATTTGATTACTTTCCTGCCTATACAGCACGGCGATCCTGTAAAGCGAACCATTGAGTTATCATCCTTTATCGGGAAAATATCGCCAAGGTCAACTTCCCATTTGTAAATCAACTCTCCACCCTCGGCATTGCAAGTGATAATCGTCGGGTCGGCACCGCCGTATTTTATAACAGGTTTATCTGCCGAGAGGCTAAGAATCTTTGGGAAAGTTGTATCTGCCGAATTCACAGGGGTTTCCTTAGTGCAGCCCGCCAAAGCCAAAAAGCCCAGCAATATGGCTATAGAC
>DAINRZ010000426.1:0-3834 GCA_036741575.1 Kapaibacterium sp. (SeqCode) | reverse complement strand
ATATTCTTCTACAAAAATCGAATCCGAGTTGTCTTCCAGTACAGAATAATTCAAAATTTTCAAATATAGCTATTTGTTTAATTTGCTATTAATGTAACTCAATCCAAACCCGAATCTATTCCACAGTTACACTTTTTGCCAGGTTGCGCGGCTGGTCCACGTTGCAGCCAAGCTCGACGGCAATATAGTAAGCGAGCAACTGCAAAGGTACAACAGCCAGCACCGGGGTGAGCATCGGCAGAGTATTCGGAATATATATAACATGATTGGCGTAATGAGTAATCTCGCTATCCCCCTCGCTGGCAATGGCAATAACCCTTCCCTGTCGGGCACGTACTTCCTCAATATTAGAAATTACCTTATCGTAAATTTCATCCTTTGGCGCAATGAAAACCACTGGCATATTATCGTCGATAAGTGCAATTGGCCCGTGTTTCATTTCGGCGGCGGGGTAGCCTTCGGCATGTATATATGAAATCTCCTTTAGTTTCAGAGCGCCTTCGAGCGCTACGGGGAAATTGTAGCCCCTGCCCAAATAAAGGAAATTCCTCGATTTGCAATACTCTTTTGCTATTGCTTTTATATCTTCGGCATGGTCGAATATCGATTGAATCTGTAACGGCAGCTCTTTCAATGCCCTTGCTATTTTTATCGCTTCGGTGTTTGCCAGGTTTTTCATCCTGCCTATATACAACGCCAGCAAAGCCAGAACGGACAACTGTGAGGTGAATGCTTTGGTTGAGGCAACACCAATTTCCGGCCCTGCATGGATATATATACCGGCTTCTGTCTCGCGGGCTATGGAGCTACCCACGACGTTGACAATACCCAATACGGTTGCGCCTTTGTTTTTGGCTTCCTTAATGGCAGCCAGCGTGTCGGCTGTTTCGCCGCTCTGCGAAATAGCAAAAACAATATCGTCTTCGTAAAGCACCGGGTTCCGGTACCTGAATTCCGAGGCGTATTCAACCTCGACAGGAATCTGGCACATGTTTTCTATCATGTATTCGCCAACCAGCGCAGCATGCCACGAAGTGCCACAGGCAGTAAATATTATACGCCTTGCCTTGCGCAGTTTTTCGCCGACACTATTCAGGCCGCCCAGCCTCACGCTGCCGGCTTCGGCATCGAGCCTGCCCCTGAAAGCGTCTCCGAATGTAACAGGCTGCTCGGATATCTCCTTGAGCATAAAATGCTCGAATCCGCCTTTTTCTATTTGATCCAGGTTGAAGTCTATTTCGTGTATTATACTTTTCGTTTCTTCATTTTCGATTGTCTTTGTCAGGAACCCTTCCCTTGAAACAATTGCCATTTCATTATCCGATAAGTAAATCACCTGGCGGGTATGCTGTATGACTGCCGCAACGTCCGACGCCACGACATACTCGCCGTCGCCTATGCCAAGCACCATTGGGCTGCCTCGCCTCGCCGCAATCAGCTTGTTAGGTTCGTGTGCCGATAGAACAACTAGGCCGAATGTGCCGTCCACCTCGCTCAGTGCTATCCTGACTGCTTTTTCCATATCGCCTACTAGGTCATAGAGCGCTCCGATATAAACGGACAAGACTTCGGTATCAGTATCAGATTTAAATGTGTAACCCTTCTGGATTAATTTTTTCTTAAGCGCCTGGTAGTTTTCTATTATTCCGTTATGGACTATCGAGATAGAACCCGATTGGTCGTGGTGCGGATGGGCATTAATATCGTTTGGTATGCCGTGAGTGGCCCATCTGGTATGGGCTATTCCTATTGTAGAATTGAACGAAGAATAATCGAAATGATTCTCCAGGTCGCGTACCTTGCCCGATTTCTTGACGGTGTCTATTTTACTGCCTGCCAGAACAGAAAATCCGGCTGAATCGTAGCCCCTGTATTCCATCCTTTTCAAACCGTTCATCAGGCACTGAGCCGCATTCTGGCTGCCAATATAACCCACTATCCCGCACATATTTTTCTCAACTGATATTTATAAATAATTTGTAAACTATTCTTAATTTTAAATATTTTAAAAATTGTAAAATTACGAAGTAATTGCTGTAATAAATAATGGCAAATAATTCAGGGAATTGGCTGAATCCTTATCCATCGCTCAGGCTGGCATTGTTTGTCCTGCCGGGGATTGCCGCAGGGATAGCAGTTTCGCCGGATTTGACCATTCTGATTTATTTGCTGTCTGCCTTTATTCTAATTGCAATAGCATGTCTATTCATAAAGTATTATTTTGTTTCCTATCTGTTTGCCGGTATAGCAATCGGCTTCTACATTTCATTTTTTGCTTTTGACCGGGATATTGATTACCCCAAAAAGATAATACCCGAAATGAAGGGACTATTCAGGGGAGAAATTAAGAAGATTTTAAAAAATGACGGGAACAAATATGCAGTTTGTGTCGCCGAAGGCAGTCTCGACACAAAGGATATGCCTCCGCTAAACGGGCAGGTTATTATTTTACAGCTGGCAAAAGTCTTTGAACTGCCGTTTGATTTGGAAGAGGGACTGAAAATATTCTCTCCGGTAATTGCGAGAGTCCCGCGGAAAAGCATATTGCCCGGGGAGCCGGACGAATCGAAATTTGCCGGTGCTTTCAATGCCGTCTGGGTTGCACGCACGAAAGCAGAAAACATTAGCCTTGAGGGCGAACCAAACAAGTTCAGTCTTTTAAAATACAGAATAGCAAACGCCATAAACATTCAGATTGACGCACTCTACAATGGAAATGCCCGTGAAGTGGCGAAAGCAATGCTGACCGGCGAAAGAAGCGGCATTCCCCGCGATCTGAAAAACGCCTATTCCGTATCGGGTACTGCTCACGTTCTTTCCATCAGCGGCCTCCATGTCGGGATTATCGCTTTTATTATTTACTTCTTCCTGAATTTTATTGGAAGGCAATGGCTTAAATTTATACTGTTCGTAGTATTAACTGCAGCGTTTGTTATAATAACCGGAGTGCAGCCGCCCGTATTAAGGGCAGGCGTTATGGCTTCTGTATTCGTTTTTGCCGTAACCATTCAGCGCAAGGCCAACCTGTTGAACGTTCTGTTCTTTACAGGCCTGGTTATGATAGTTTTTGATCCCCCCCTGCTTAGGTCACTCAGTTTCCAGTTATCTTTTTTGTCAATTCTTGGAATTGCTTTATTCTATCCGGTGATTAAACAAAAAATCTATGCAGTATTCCCCAAACAGGGAGCGGTTGCCTCTCGGATTGCCGATTCCGCCTCTCTTGGGATTGCAGTATCGGTAGCTATCTCGTTGGTATTATCGCTCAATTTCGGTTATTTCAGCCTGATATCACTGATTGCCAATCTGGCCATTGTTCCGCTCATGATGGGGGGATTGGTATTTAATGTTATATCGCTTATGGCTTCTATCGTTTCATTTGATATAGCCCTGATTTATTCTGCTGTATCGGGCTTTCTTATCGATTTATCAAATAATCTTGTCCTAATAATTTCAAAACTGGATTTCATGGTGTTCACCGGCAACAATGCCGTCGTTTTCGCAGTCCTATTCCCGCTAATGGCTTTCTATGCCATTACTTCCAAAAATCGAAAAGCATTTATCTTCAAGGCAGTTATAGTAGTTATTTTATTCCTGTCCGTTAATATCCTGATTCCCGATACAGCCCGCACCACTTATTCCCTGAAAGTTTACCCGCGCTCGCACCTTGTTGCAGCCGAAAAGGCACTGGATGATTCGCTGACACTTTTCTACCTGGCAGACCGCCGCCCCGCTAGGTACTTTTACAAAGACAACCGGCTGCTGGAATATATGCTCGACAAAAAAGGCAGGCTGGTATTAGCTACCTCCGGCAGAATCAGCGGGCGTATTGCCGAT
>DAINRZ010000425.1:0-3835 GCA_036741575.1 Kapaibacterium sp. (SeqCode) | reverse complement strand
ACAAATGATGAATGAATATCTGAAAATATTAATAATAGAAGATTCCGAAGACGATACTCTGCTAATAGAAAGAGAGCTTAGGAAAGGCGGTTTGGCTTTCGAATACACTGTGGCCGACACAAGGGACGAAATTATCGAATACTTGAAATCCGGGAACCCTGATATTATTTTGAGTGATTATTCACTGCCTGGCTTTTCGGGTGTAGAGGCACTGGATATAGCCAGGCAGAAGTGCATTACGGTACCCTTTCTAATAATATCGGGTGCAGTTGGCGAAGAAAAGGCAGTTGAATTGATGAGAGCCGGAGTGCATGATTTTGTGATGAAAAACAACCTGGTAAGGCTGGTGCCGGCTGTCCTTAGGGCACTCGAAATGGCCAGGATTCGAAATGAAAGGCAGGCTGCCAGAGAAGAACTTATAAGGCTGAATGCAGAGCTTGAATTGAAAGTGGGAGAAAGGACAAACCAGCTTCTGATTGCCAATCAGCAGTTGAAGAAAGAAATTGAAGCACATAAGTTTACGGAATCGGAACTTGGCGATACGAAGAATTTCCTCGATACGATTCTCGAAAATATTCCTGATGTTATCACGGTCAAGGAACTCAATTCTCTTAGCTATACTTACGTAAATAAAGCCTGTGAAAAGCTTTACGGCATGCCAAGGGAAGAACTTATTGGCAAGAATGCTTTCGATTTATTTAATAAAAGCCTTGCTGAGCATTACGAATCCAGCGACAGGATTATCATCGGCAAGAAAAAGCAAATCGACTTTTATGAAGAATTATTTAAAACAAAGAAACATGAACTGAAGCTATTCTTTACAAAGAAGATGCTTATTTTTGACGAGAAAAATGAACCAAAGTACCTTCTAAGTATTTCCGAGGATATTACCGAGCGCAAAAAGTCCGAAAAGGAGCTGAAAAAACATGAAATGCGTTTTAGCAGCCTCTTTAGGTCGAGCCCGGTGGCTATTGCCGTATTCGAATCTCATAGTACGGTGATACATGATGTCAACCAGTCGTTTCTGAACCTGACAGGATGCAGCCGCGAGGACGTAATCAACAAAAGTTTTACTGGTCTGGATATTTGGGAATCGGACGGGATTAAGGAATTTATTAAACATCAGAATAATACTGTACAAAAATCCTCCGACAGGGAATTATGTATTGTTTCGAAACAGGGAGCCAAAAAAACTGTCCTTGTGGCAACCGAGCACCTGCCCAACGAAGATGAAAACGACTTGCTTATTTTCATTGCCCAGGATATTACGGCTATCAAATCAGCCGAAGAAGAAATTAAGAAATCACTGATAAAAGAGCGAGACCTGAACCTGCTTAAGACAAGGTTTATTTCGATGATATCGCATGAATACAGAACACCTTTGACAACAATTATGCTATCGGCAGACCTGCTGAAAAGGTACGGCGACAAATGGGAGCCCGATGAAAAAATAAAGCACTTCGACAGGATACAGGATACTGTGCTGCGCATGACCCAGCTGATGGAAACTGTTCTGACAATCGGCAGGCTGGAAACAGGCAGGCTGGGATTCCAGCCCGAGCCTATCGATTTGCCTTCCTATTGCCAGTCCATTGCCGAGAATATACAATTCAGCCATAAGAATAAAAACGAGATTGCATTCAGCTACACAGGTGCCAATAATAATCCTAAAATGGATGAAAACCTGCTGGGCCTTATACTGACAAACCTTTTAAACAATGCGGTTAAATATTCTCCTCAGGGCCGGAAAATTGATTTCGCGGTGGAGAGCGGCGAGTCCGAAGCAGTATTTACCATTAGGGATTACGGAATTGGAATCCCCGAAGAAGACCTGAAGCATCTGTTTAATTCGTTTTTCCGAGCTTCAAATGTAGGTACAATCGAAGGTTACGGGCTTGGATTGAATATAGTGAAAAACTGTATCGATACCCATAAAGGCCGTATTGAAGTAGATAGCAAAGTAAATTACGGCACAACATTTAAAATCTTCCTGCCGGCAAATCTGGAGCGGGAAGGGTAGATTTCCCTATACCTTAATCTTAGTCAGCTTCGATTCAAATTCTTCCTGTACCGGCACAGGGGAAACATTCCTGCCGAAGTTGAAGAGCTGCGGCTTGTGCACCTGTACCTTTTCCTGCAGCAGCATCAGCCCTTTGATAACAGCTTCGGGGCGAGGCGGACAGCCCGAAACATAGACATCTACAGGCAGGAACTGATCGACACCCTGCACTACAGAATAGCTGCGGAACATGCCGCCCGAGGATGCACATGCTCCCATGGACATTACCCACTTAGGGTCGGGCATCTGGTCGTAAATCTTGCGAACGACCCATGCCATCTTGTAAGTGACTGTTCCAGCCACTATCAGGAAGTCAGACTGGCGCGGCGTCATACGGAATACTTCGGAGCCGAACCTGGCAACATCGAACCTCGACGAAGCAAAAGCCATCATCTCAATAGCGCAGCACGAAATGCCAAGCGGCATAGGCCACATTGAGTTCTTTTGCGCCCACTGAATGACTTTATCTATAGATGTGGTTATAAAACCATCCTGCTGCAATTTATTTTCTAATCCCATTCAAGGCCTCCCTTGCGAATTTCCCAGAACAAACCGATGAATAGTATTACCACAAACAACATCATAGCCCCAAAGACCGGCAATCCCAATTCCATAACCTGTACAGCCCATGGATAAAGGAATACAACTTCGATATCAAATACTATGAAACTTACCGCAACCATATAGAACTTGACCGAAAAACGGTCGCGTGCGGTACCGAAAATCGGCATGCCGCTCTCGTATGTGGTTGCTTTGCCTGGAGTTTTCCGCCTGGCTCCGAGCCATTCGGAGAGGAACATGAACACTACGCCAATGGCAAAACCAAAAAATACAATGAACACCAGAGGCAGATATTCTTTTATAATACTTTCGAGCATCGGTTAATCCTTATTCAACAAAATAACTTCAAAATACTACAAACATCAAATATAACAATTTATACTGATAAATTATAATATTATGGAAACGACGAAAGATTTTCTGGTAAATTGATGTTGTATCAGAATGCGGCAAGCAGCCTGAAAATTACCTGCCATTCGGTTAGCCGAAGGATATTGATGCCAAGCAGAGTGCTAAATCCTATGAGTGTGAATCCTGCAAATTTATGAATGCGCTGTACAGTGCTGTCCGAAAACTTATGTTTGAATTTTACTATCACGCTTACTATTGTATATAGCCAAAGAAAGTTCCCAATGCCGAATCCCAAAGCAAATATAATATTGTTGAAAGCAGCATGCTCGAAAAATCCTGTTTCCAGGCCGAAGGCCGTCGTTGCCACCAACGAAGGGAAATACGTAGGGTTGGGGATATTTGTCATTGCAACTGCAATCCCAAGCAGGAAAGGACCGCGATGCGAAATGTCTCTGAACAGCCTGCCGAGTTTCGAGGGATTGGCTTCGGGCTCGTCGTTCAGCGAGCCTTTATATTTTACGTTGATTACCCCCAAGGCAAATATGCCGCCGACGATTGCCAATTGTATCATCAGCATGATAAACGGATGGTCGGCTGAAAAATCGCTCATAAGGCCCAGAATACCTTTGGCTGTAAATATTGCTATAATACAAAAGAAGAAATCGACAACTCCGTTGCCCAATGCCAGATATGTACCAGGCTTCCTGCCATGGTTAAGACTTAATTTCATTGCCGTTACACCAACGGGCCCCGGCGGTATTGCCAGGATATATCCAAGAACCAGTCCGGTTAATAAAGCAAAAATCATATAGCCTCAAAATCGAGAATTAGCTTCACCTAAATATAAAAATCTGTAATAACTGT
>DAINRZ010000424.1:0-3860 GCA_036741575.1 Kapaibacterium sp. (SeqCode) | reverse complement strand
GAGCATCGTCGCAAAATTGTTCGATATGCCCCAGTACGGCATAGCAAATGAGGAGAAAAATGCTTTGCTGGCCGATGAACTGCGCGACTTAACACGCTTCCATTCGGAACATTCCGAAATTTATAACAGAATATTAAATAAAATATACGCCAAAAAGGATTACAGCAGCAGCCTGGAAACTATTCCTTACCTGCCGGTAAGGCTTTTCAAGGAATACAGCCTGAAGAGCATCCCCGATGGCGAAGTGCTGAAAACCCTTACCTCGAGCGGCACAACGTCGCAGCAGGTATCAAAGATTGCAATTAATAAAGAAACATCTTTGCTGCAAACAAAAGCCCTTGCTTCAATCGTCACCTCGTTCATCGGGCCAAAAAGGCTGCCAATGCTGATAATCGATTCCGAAAAAACAGTTGGGCGCAATGCAAGCATGAGCGCGCGCGGCGCCGGCCTTACCGGGCTGTCGAATTTCGGACGCAACCATACCTATGTACTGGACGGCGATTTGAACCTTATGACAGATACCCTGATCGATTTTGTAGAAAAATACGGCGATTCCGAAGTTCTGGTTTTCGGCTTCACATTCCTTGTCTGGAAGAATTTTTATCAGGAATTGAAAAGAAAAAACCTGAAAATATCATTGCCCAAAGGAATACTCATTCATTCGGGCGGGTGGAAAAAACTACAGGAAGAAGCAGTTACCAACGAAACATTTAAAAAATCTTTGCTGGAACAGGCAGGAATACAAAGGATTCATAATTTCTACGGGATGGTGGAGCAGGTGGGCAGCATTTTTATGGAATGCGAGCATGGCTTTTTCCATACGCCGAATTTTTCGGAAGTAATAATCAGGGAATATACAGACTGGCAGCCCGCTCCCAAAGGAAAGAGCGGCATTTTGCAGGTGCTGAGCGTTTTGCCCCGCAGCTATCCGGGGCATTCGTTGCTCACAGAAGATATGGGCACAATTCACGGCACCGACGACTGCCCCTGCGGCAGAAAGGGTACGTATTTCACAGTACAGGGCAGGGTGCCCAAAGCAGAATTGCGCGGCTGCAGCGATGTATTAGCATTTTCGGAGTAACGGTATGGTATTGCAGTTTTTCCCAAATAATAATAAAGCAGAAAATATCAGCGCGATTGCCGGCCAGGATTTTCTTGCCACGGCAGGAATGCCCGTATTTGCCCCCGAAGCCATAGATTTCCTTAACGAGCTTTCCAGGATGATTTTCTCAGGCAAGGAATCATCGCTTTACCCCGAGCTGACTGCCCTGGCATTTTTCCTGAGGAAATCGAATATTAACGAATTAAAAACAAAGTTCGAAAAAAGCGCCGATGCTTCGGCATTCCATACTCCAAGGGGGGTAGCTTTCCATATTGCCCCATCCAATGTCGATACCATATTCGTTTATTCATGGGCGCTTTCGCTGCTTGCGGGTAATATCAATATAGTAAGGCTGTCGTCTAAGATCAACGAGCAGGTGCGCATCCTGCTGGATACACTCGTCAAGATGGACGCTCAAAATAATTACCCTGAAATTGCACAAAGAAATATTTTGCTGAATTACGAGCACGACCCGAAAATTAACGAATACATCTCTTCCGTTTCCGATATCAGGATAATCTGGGGCGGCAACGAAACAATATCGCTTATCAGGTCGTTCAGGGCAAAGCCCACAACCAAGGAAATAGTTTTCGCCGATAAAGTATCGTATTCAGTCATACAATCGGCTGCATACCTTGAATACGATGAAAAAGCGCATGGCAACACAGCCCTGGCTTTCTACAACGACGGGTATTATTTCGGGCAGATGGGCTGCTCCTCGCCCAGGATAGTATATTTTGCGGGCAGCCGCGATGACTGCGAAAAAGCGTCGGCGCTTTTCTGGGCTAAGCTTGCCGAAGCCATGAAGAAGAAATCCCATGCAGACGATATATCCGTTGCCCTCAACAAGCATATTGAGATTTACTCTAAGGCAGCAGGCCCGGCAAATATTCTGGGTATCGGCAGTATAAGCGACACAGAACCGACTGTTGTGCGCATCGACGCCCAATCGGCTGTCTATTGCAGGGAAACCTGCGGCGGCGGATTCTTCTACGAATGCTTCGTAGATTCATTAGACAGCCTTGCCACTCTCGTTATGGACAATGACCAGACTATGACTTATACCGGATTCGGCAAAAAAGAATTAACCCGCTTTGCCGCTAAGGTGAACGGCAGGGGAATCGACAGGATTGTCCCCATTGGCAGCGCCCTCAGCTTTTCTTCGTTGTGGGACGGGTACAACCTGATGTACGAGTTAACCAAAAGTGTCTCAATACTGTAATCGAAGATGATTAAAGAAATTGCCAAAAAAATATTACCTGAAAAATATATCAGGAAATACAAAGCCGAAAAACAGGAGCAAAGAAAGCGCAGTTTCGACAGTATTCCTGCTCTGAGCCTTGACGATTTCAGGGATCTGCTGAATAATCACTTCGGGATTTCGAAAGGCGATACGGTTTTCATCCATAGTTCGCTCGACAACTTAAAGCTGGGATTCGATATAAAAGAAATGCTCCCGTTATTGCTCGATACTGTCGGCCCAGAGGGCACACTGCTGTTCCCTACATACCCTCACCTGCCCTCGTATGAATACCTGAAAAGCGGCGAAGTATTCAACGTCAGGCGTACTCCGTCTTTTACGGGTTTCCTCAGCGAGATAGCCCGCAGGCACAGGGATAGCGTGCGCAGCCTCCACCCTACCAAGTCCGTAGCGGCAATCGGCAAGTATGCCCGCGAATTAACGGCAGGGCACCATTTATCGGCATACCCCTACGATAGCTCCAGTCCGTACTACAAAGCAATGGAGCTGAATGCCAAATCCATTGGTATCGGCGTTACCTCAAACTATTTTTCATCGACACATATAGTTGATGATTACCTGAAAAGCAAATTCCCCGTCGAGGTTTACCACAGTGAATTATTCAGGGCCAGGTGCATCGATTGGGACGGAAACGAAACGATTGTGGAAACCTATGCCCACAACATCAGAAAGATGAAATTCGATATACCTGCTTATTTCAATAAATATATTCCGCAGGAAACGGCGAGGGATTTCCGGTTTGGAAGCATGAATTTTTTTATAGTAAATTCAAGGCCTCTTTTCGATAAAATGCTTAAATTAGCCGAAAAAAATATCACAATATATAAGAGGATTTACTACAAAATGAACAGACTCTTATGAAAATTGCCCTCGTGCTTACAAACGACTGGGAATTATTCGGCGACGGCTCAGGCAGCTACTACGAAGTGCAGCACAAGCCCCTGGCCGAACTATTGCCCCTGCTTTCGGCTTACGATGCAAAAATAACGCTGATGGCCGAAGTGATGCAGCAATTCTCCCATCAGTCAATTGCCGCCGAAAATCCCGAAGCTAAGGAAATAAGCAATTCCTGGGAAAATATCATCCGCGATGCCGCAGTCCGGGGCCACGACGTTCAGCTCCACCTGCATCCGCAGTGGCAGGGCGCCAAATACACAGGCAGCAAATGGCAGTGCGATATGGATAAGTGGAAACTATCCGCGCATAGCCCCGAAACAATCGAAATGATGATTAAACGGGGCAAGGAATATTTAGAGCAGCTTATTGCACCCGTTAATCCTGATTATAAATGCATCGCTTTCAGGGCAGGGGGCTATGGCATTCAGCCGGAAAAAGAAATTATCGGCATATTGAAAAGGAACGGCTTCGTTGCAGATACTTCCGTATCGAAAGGCTTATACTCGCAGGAAATGTATGATTTCAGGGAAGCGCCGTCCAATATTAACCCCTTGCACACAACCCCGGAAACCCTTGGCCGGACAGGCAGCCCAAATGAGG
>DAINRZ010000423.1:0-3875 GCA_036741575.1 Kapaibacterium sp. (SeqCode) | reverse complement strand
TAATTGGGACTGCAAATCTGAAAATGGTGAGACATTAAAAAGGGGATTCTACTATTTTAAGTTGGAAAGTAAAGAAAAAATTTATACAGGCAAAATACTTTTAATTGACTAACCCGAAACTGAAATGAAAAAATCAATAATATTAATATTACTATTCATAATGATACAGGAATCTAATTCTGAACCGTTTTTAAGAATAGAAATGCAGGATGGTTCTACTAAAGAGATAAAACTATCAGAGTTGTCTTCAATTACGTTTAGTTGTATATACCCTTGTTATTTATATGGAATTTTTAAAGTATGGTCAAAAACTAATGGATTGAAGAAATACAATAAAATCCATAATGATATTAAATTTGACAGTATTTATAGCAGAGATCCGATTATGATAATTGGGGGGAATGATAAATACTATTTATCAGATATTGAAAAGATAAGCCTGAAGAATACAAATGACAATTTATTAAATGGAATTGAATATAAAAAGGCAGAAATTACCTTTTCAGGAATTAAATGGTTTTTTTTAAGAGACAAATACAAATGGGTTCATCGGGGAGAAAACTTTAGAAAAATCGATACTATTACAATCATAGATACTTTAAAATACCAATTTCAGGATTTTATTCAAGATGATTTATTCTTCTGCCCTCAAATAGATTGCAATGATGGTTTCCCCGAAGCAAGTATTCACTTTTGTTACCGAACTGAATGGAACACAAATGGTTACCGAAGTTGGAGCGCTACATGCAAATATGGAAAAATCAGGGTCTATTTAAATAAAGAAAAAAAACAAATAGATAGCATAATCGGGATAATGAATGTAATTGATAAAAGCAAGATAAGTTATGGTGCAGATTATTCTGAGGAAAGAGATAATTTCAGTTTCAGAATCACAGAGCCAATCGAGTATAAAGTTAGCAATGAAAGTGTAATATATGCTGAATATCCTGTTTATGGATTCGAAGAGAATATAGAATTAGTAAGGGATTTTGCCGAGACATCAGAATATGCTACAAGTCAATATACTTTGAACCATAGCCTAATTAGGTTTGAGGCAAATAAAAACTCTTATATTTACATCCGGATCTTTAAATAGAAATAAGAGGTTTCGGGGCAAATGATAAAAATATTATTTTGATTCCATGCTATGGGATTGGTGCCACCTTGGTTTGAACAGTGTTCTTTCAGCTATGCGAACAAAATACTGCGAAAAAAAAATTGGCTGAATTCTATTGGCGGGCAATGGAAATTGAAGTGAGAAAACAATAATGTATTTTCAACAATTTGTATGGATAATGATAATATAACTAATCTGAATTCCAAGTTCAATACGTCAAAATTCATCTACACTGCAGCGGCAGCCGTCTCTCTTTATTTTAATTAATCAATCCAAAACACAGGCGCCGTTTGCAAATTATCTGTTGAAAATTGTCAAATATGTGATCCAGTCCATCATTTTTTAATATCGATCTGGTTAAGTTCAAAATTCTTCTTGCACGAAGGGCATTTTATATACTTCTCATACTCTTCTTCCACTTTGCGGAAATGATATTCGATGTAATAATGGCTGCATTCCGGGCATGCTTTGGGAATAGGTTCGTAATTTGTCAGGTAGTCGCATTTGGGATAATTGGAGCAGCCCCAGAATTTCTTGTTCCGGCCCTTTTTGCTGAACCTTTCCAGCAAAGTGCCTTCGTTGCATTTGGGGCATTTCACCCCGGCTGTAAACGGCAGAATACCCTTGCATCCCGGATAGTTGACACAACCGTAAAACTTGCCGAACCTGCCTTCGCGTATGTACATATTCGAATTGCAAACAGGACAGCTTATACCTTCGGCTATGACGAGTTCCTTCTTCTCTTGTGTTTTACGCATCTGGGCGGGAAGCGGCTTAGTAAAATCACATTCGGGATACTTGGTGCATCCCAGGAACCTGCCCTTTTTGCCAACTTTAATCGTCATTGGCGAACCGCATTTCTCGCATGGTATTTCGGGTATCGAATCCGATTTCTCGGCTTTTTCGAGCGAATGAGTGAATGGGTGGTAAAACTCATTCAGCACATTAGTATATGTCTTGCCGCCGTCGGCAATTTCATCGAGTTCATTTTCCATTTCGGCAGTAAATTCCACATTGAAAAGGTCGGGGAAATTCACGATGAGCACCTTGTTTACATCGTGCCCGAGGTCAGTGGGGATAAATGACTTCTTCTGCAGTTCCACGTAATTCCTGTCCGTCAGGGTTGAAATAATTGCAGCATAAGTGCTTGGCCTGCCGATTCCCAACTCGTCGAGTTCCTTTACAAGGCTTGCCTCGGTAAACCTCGGCTTTGGCTTTGTCTGCGATTTCACGCTGTCAATTTCCTTAAGCCCGGCCTTGCCTTTTTCCTTGATATCCGGGGGCAGGTTGGTAGATTCTTTATCTTCGCCGTTGCCGTTGGTATCATCGGCCAGATCATCATAGACAGCAAGGAAGCCTTTGAAAGTCACCACATTGCCTGTAGCCCTGAATGAGTAATCCCCGCCCTGAATGCCTACGGTTGTCTGGTCGATTTGCGCAGGGCTCATTTGCGAAGCCAGGAACCTGTTGAAAATCAGCTCATAGAGATTGGCCAGGTCTTTGTCGATATTCTTCCGAACAAAATCTGTCGAGTATTCGAGCGAGGCAGGCCTAATAGCTTCGTGGGCATCCTGCACGCCCCTGGATTTTGATTTATACTGTGGCGGCTCGGCAGGAGCATAGTTTTTGCCGTAATTCTTTTCGATATACTCTTTGGCGGCCATCTGCGTTTCGGGGCTTATCCTGAACGAGTCAGTCCTCATATATGTTATCAAGCCCACCATGCCTTCGTCGCCAAGGCTGACACCCTCGTACAGCCTTTGGGCCAGCATCATCGTTTTCTTGTTCGAGTAGCCCAGGCGGCGCGATGCCTCCTGCTGCAGGCTGCTGGTGGTAAAAGGCGGATTCGGATTGCGTTTGATTTTTTTTACAGATATACTATCAAAAAGGAAATTCTCTTTTTTAATACCTTCGACTATTTCCGTAAGCTGTTTTTTATCTTTGATATAATGCAGGCCGGCAATTTTTTTGTCGAGTTTGGATTGTTCGGCCTCACTGGATGCTTTTGCAGAGCCGTCGGGATTCTTAATAGCTTTGCCGTCGAAGGCAACAAGCCTTGCCCTTAGCGGATTGCCGGATTCTGTCTGGAAATCGCCGTAAACATTCCAGTATTCAATCGGGACAAAAGAACGAATTTCCTCGTCCCGCTCGCAAATCAATCGCAAAGCAACAGATTGCACACGGCCGGCAGACAAAGTCTGGTCGGTTTTTTCAATCATAGCCTTCGAAAGGAAAGGAGACACTTTGTACCCAATAAGCCTGTCCATCACCCTGCGCGCCTGCTGCGACATAAACAGGCTTTCATTTATCTCGAGAGGCTTTTCGAGCCCTTTTTTAATACCGTTTTTGGTTATTTCATTGAACAAAACCCTTTTAATGTCTTTGTTCTTCGATTTCACTTCCTCGGCAATATGCCAGGCAATTGCTTCGCCCTCGCGGTCGGGGTCGGTGGCTATCAGTACGTTTTTCGAATTGCCGGCAGCTGTTTTCAGGTCTTTTATCACATCGGCCTTGCCTTTTATCGTTACATACTTTGGCGTAAAGTCCTTTTTGACATCGACACCCAGCCTGTAGGTCTCAAGGTCTTTGATATGCCCGACCGATGCTTTCACAATAAACTTCGAGCCTAAATATTTATTTATCGTCTTGGCTTTCGCCGGCGATTCAACGATTACTAATGTCTTATCTGCCAATTTCACACCTAAATCTGTTTAGTTTACCAAAAAAGATTACAAATATACGAAAACAATTTTTTTTT
>DAINRZ010000422.1:0-3875 GCA_036741575.1 Kapaibacterium sp. (SeqCode) | reverse complement strand
TGGGGCTTGCCCCATTGACAGAAAAAATTACCCACAGTTACCGATATAGAACCATATTATGTATCCATGCAAAACTTATTTTAATTTGTTGCATAAATTCAATCCATTGATTAAGATGCTGTCTGAAAAGCCGGTTACAAGAAAAATTAATCGTAATAATATTACTTCTTTTTATGGTTAACACTGCGTTTTCAATGCTGGGGCCGAAATTTCGTGTATTCAATAAGGCAGGGAATCATTCCTTTGTCCTGCATTTTTGCACAAAGTGCCCGAATACAAATTAAAAAAAACTGGTTGTTTCGGCGGCGGCAGCTCAGGGCAAATGCCCTAAGTTGTATGTTAGCATGGATAGGTATTAGAAAAATACTCCCAGCGAGAGTGTGAAAAATGTTTTATCGGGTTCGTCGGTTATTTTGTTTATCAGGTTCAGGAAATTATATTTAGCTTCGAGGTTAATAATCAATAGTTTAATATCGATATCGGCGCCAATGCCAAATCCGAAACCTACCCTGTTGTCCATAGGCGCAGTGTCGATATTAAGCGGTACCGATACATCATCTTTAACATAATCGACGGTACTCGATATGAAATTATATGTCAGCTCGGCCGTGCCATATATATTGACAAAATTTGTAATAAGCGGATAAAAATTGATGCCCACATTAATTGGGAATACATTCTGGATAGTCTGCAGAGTAATAAGCTCCTCGTTTGTAGTGGGGTCTTTTACAACAATATCAGTTTGGGGAAACCTGTGCCAGGCAATACCCCCGACAAACTTAAAGTTTTCGTCCAAAGGCAGCCGCAGGCCAATGCCGAGATGATAACCGAGTTTGGAGCCTTCGCGCCACAGCCTGCCAATTACATCTTCTCCTTCGAGTGTATTCGAATTATAAATATTGTTTATCTGGTCGTTCGGAGTTGAAAGCCCAAGCTTGAAACCCAGCTCCAGGCTGCCTTGCGACCGTACGGGGATATACATTGCCAAAGTTATTAATACAGTTAGTATAAAAGCTCTTTTCATATATAATTCCTTAAAAGAAAATTAATAATGTTTAATTATCGATAATAATACGAAAATATTTTATTATCGTTTCATCAATCATTTTTTGATTAAATACAAAGCATTAGATATATTTGCTAATTGGATGTTTTTTAAAGTGAGATTAGTTATGATTAAGAAAACATTATTTTTGTTGATAATTTCTTTAATTTTTTGCAATGCTGCAAATTCACAGTATCAAGAATACCGGAAAACGAATGCCGGCATATTTTTAGGAGGCAATTTCAACATGCACAGCCCTGATTTTGTTTTGTCGGGCCAGTTCAGGCTGGATGAAAACAAAACGACAACCGGGCTGTCTATCGGCGCTATTTTGAATTTCCCCTTAAGCGATATTTTTACTATTAGCGGCAGGTTAGGTTACAATGATATGTCGGGGGTACTTCCGGGCAGCGGTACATCTGATATCGTAAATAATTTCGACGCTTCGCTGGCATATTTCGAAATTATGCCTTCGGTTCAATTCTTCAACGTCATACCTGTCGAAAGACTCTATTTACTTGGCGGGATTGAGCTTGGAATTCCTGTAACAAATAAATATGAATCAGGCATTATTGCCCAAGTACCCGTCGAACAGGAAATCGCAGATGCAAATATGAGGATGGCCCTTGTTATTGGAGCCGGCTATGTGTTTGATATCTCCCGCAGAATTTTCCTGGCGCCTGAAATAAGTTACAGGATACCCTTTTCGGATGTATCTTCGAACGATGTATTCCAAACCTGGAGTGTCCCGCAGATAAGGCTTGGTGTATCGCTGACTTTTGGCTTTGGAAGCGATAAGCCGGTGCCTGACGGCAAAGATCCGTATCTCAGCGTCGGATTCGACGATGTCAGGTATTACGACCTGGAGGGGAAATCGAATAAACTCAAAAAGATTAGGGTCGAGGATAACCAATACAAAGAATTGTTTCCTTTGATTCCTTATGTATTTTTCGATGAGAATTCAGACAAGCCGCGCACCGACAACCAAACGATGAGCCAGGGCAGCGATGCCGGGCAGTATTCCCTGGAATCGCTCGAAGCGGACGCACTGAAAATCAATACACGCACTCTCGATATAATTGGCTCGCGGATGAAGCTGAATACGAATACCTCTATTACGCTAACCGGCACCAACGACGGTAAAAAAGAGCCTGCCAATAAGAGCCTTTCGCAAAAAAGAGCGGAATTTGCAAAAAATTATCTTGTAACAGCACATGGAATCGAGCCTGCAAGAATTAATATCGTATCTGCTGGCCTTCCCAAGAAACCTTCATCTTCCTCAGTTCCCGAAGGAATCGAGGAAAACCGCAGGGTGGAAATAACAAGCAGCGATGGCTTTATTCTCCAGCCTATAGTCATCAGAGAAGAAGTGCAGTCTCTTGCATATCCGAACCTTATCGAATTTATCCCTATGGTGGAAACCTCGGATTCGATTGTTAGCTGGAAGCTCGAGATTACCCAGGCAGATAAAACATTGCGCACACTCGAAGGTACCGGAGAAGTGCCGCCCCTGCAATGGATTATTTATCCTAATGAATTGCAAAAAAAGGAAATGCCGATTGAATACAATCTGAGGGTGCGCAACAGCGCAGGACTCAGCAGGAGCGAGTCGGGCACTATACCGGTGGATTATTTTTCGTTTATACGCAAAAAAGAAGAAAACATGCCCGATAGGATTATTTCTAAATTCAGCCTTGTTCTTTTCGATTTTGATAAAGCTGATATTTCTGCCGAAGATATGAAAATCCTGGAAACCGAAGTATTGCCTTCGATAAAGTTCAATTCTATAGTTAAAATATTTGGTTATACCGATAAGATAGGCGACTCCGATTATAATAAAAAGCTGGCCCAAAGGCGCGCCGAATCTGTTGCAAAGCTTATCCGCGAAAAGGTGAAAGATGTGAAGCCCGAGGTGCACGGCGTTGGCTACAACAAAGGGCTGTTCGAGAACGAATCCCCTGTGGGCCGCCATTTGTCGAGAACTGTACAGATAATCGTAGAATCGCCCAAATAAACTTTTTCACGTTTTTGTTTCAGTGGAATTTCAATTATTATTGGAAACGCTTCGTCACTGCTACTGATATATATAAATAGAATAAAGCAGCGATACGGTGCAATGCCTGAACGAGTGGCATTGCGCGTTTTTGTAAGCCTGCAAATGATAGTAAGAGGATGACGATGGATTTTAGCAAATATAAATATCTGGCTAAGATAGATACACCTGCCGACCTGAGGGCAATGCCGGCCGAAAGCCTGAAATATGTATGCGACGACGTAAGGCAGTTTCTGGTTGAGACTATCACCCAAACAGGAGGGCATTTTGGCGCAGGGCTGGGAGTGGTGGAACTGACTGTGGCCCTACATTACGCCTTTAATACACCGCAGGATAAAATTGTATTCGATACAGGCCACCAGGGTTACCCTCACAAAATTCTTACAGGCAGGAAAGAACTGCTTCATACTATCAGGAAGTTTGGCGGCCTTTCGGGATTTTTGAAGCCGTCCGAAAGCGAATACGATGCTTTTGGCGCAGGCCATGCAAGCACAAGTATTTCTGCCGCATTGGGAATTGCTGCCGCAAGAGACCTGAAAGGCGAAAAATTCAAAGTAATTGCATTAATCGGCGATGGCGCACTGACCGGCGGCATGGCTTACGAAGGCATGAACAACTGCGGTATTCAGAAAAGGGACATGATAGTAATACTAAACGACAATAACATGTCCATCGACAAAAATGTTTCTGCCATGTCTAATTATTTCAACGAGTTGTTTGCATCGGGGCCTATGCAAAAAATCAGGGGCAGCATTTGGGATATGACACAGAAAATGA
>DAINRZ010000421.1:0-3877 GCA_036741575.1 Kapaibacterium sp. (SeqCode) | reverse complement strand
TTAAACCGCTCAGCCATCTCTCCATAAATAAATATGTAACAAATATAACTTTATTTATAAATTTTGTCAAGAAAAAATATATTGAATTCTATAAAATCCTGTTTATCAAATTTAACCAATGATTAATAAAAAAGATCCTTACATTAAATTTTTTATAAAAATAATTATTATTAGAGAATATACTTTGATATTCAACAAATGACTTTATTATCAAAAATAAAAATTTCTTTACATGATATATCTGTTTATATAAACATCGTTTAATTTTTTTATATATTTATTTTTTTAAATCGATATATATTTTCAATAACCATTTAAGTTTACCATGATTTTTTTAATAAACCAAGATATGATTATTTCAGTATTAATAGATTCTACTTCACTTATTTTTTTAAAAAAAATTAGAAATGAATTTCATAAAAAAAAAATTTTTTTTAATAATTTTTTTTATTAACATTTTCGAAAAAAATTTATATTATCTCGTCTATTTAGTTATAAAAAAAACTCTATAATGAACATTTTAAATTTGTTATAAAAAATAATCCTTAAAAAAATATAATTTAATCTTTTTTAAAACCACAAAAAAATTATTTCTTTATTTCCTTATTTCTGAATAAATTGCAAGTTCGTAATTTTTTATAAATTTAAAGAGTTTTTTTTATCCGGAGTATTGGTATATGAAAGTTTATGACACTCAACACATCAGAAACATTGCTTTGTTCGGACATGCGGGTTCAGGTAAGACTACGCTGACGGAATCGTTTTCCCTTCTCTCAGGGGCAATAACGAGGAAAGGCCAGGTAGAGGAGCGCAACACAATTTCCGATTACAGCGATATCGAACACGAACGCGGTTCCTCGCTATTCGTAACACCCTTATATATAGAGTACAATAACTTCAAGATAAATATATTGGATACTCCCGGATTCAACGATTATATCGGCGAAGTGATTTCCGCTGCCAAAGCAGCCGATACAGGACTGATACTTATAAATGCCCAGAACGGCATGGAAGTAGGCGCCGAAAACGGCTGGCAATATTGCGAAGTTAATGCCAATCCTGTTGTGTTTTGCATCAGCAAACTTGATGTTGACCAGGCCAATTTCGACAATGCTGTCGATCAAATACAAGCCCTTGCCGGCAAATCAGCCACACCTGTACAGTACCCCCTAAAAACAGGAGCCGGTTTCAACGAAGTAATCGACTTACTGAAAATGAAATTGCTGAGTTTCGACGACAAAGGAAAGATGAACATTGACGACATACCTGCATCCGAAGCCGATAAAGTTGAAAAATTGCGCAGCGAACTTATCGAATCAGTTGCAGAAACTGACGAAGACCTTATGAATAAATACTTCGAAGAAGGTACCCTGACTGAAGATGAAATCAACACAGGCCTTAAGAAAGCCCTGGTAGCACGCCAGATTTTCCCGATTTTCTGTATCAGCGGCAAAACGAACAACGGTGCGTCAAGGGTGCTCGACTTTGTAACAGACGTTTGCCCTTCGCCGCTGGAACTACCCCCGGTGAAAACTCTGGAAGAAAAGGAACTGGCATACGATAGCCTGGGCAAAACAGTCCTGTATGTTTACAAACTGCTCTCCGAAGCACAGACAGGCGAAATTCTCTATTTCAAAGTTATGTCCGGCACGCTGAGGCCAGGTGCCGACCTTATCAACGAACAGAAATCGGCGTCCGAAAGGTTCAATCAGATTTTTATCGCTTCAGGCAAAAAGAGGGTTGAAGTGGATGCCCTCGTTGCAGGCGACCTTGGGGCAACTGTAAAACTAAAGAATACTCTTATTAATCATACATTGCACGAGAAGAACTTCGACGTTACTATTCCCCCGATGACATATCCCAATCCTATTGTAAGGACAGCTGTTGTCCCCAAAACAAAGGGAGAAGAAGAAAAAGTAGGTATGGGACTTAATAACATCGAGCACGAAGACCCGTCCATTCATATCGAGCATTCCCAGGAACTGCGCCAGCTGATATTGCATGCCCAGGGCGAGCTTCACCTTGGCGTTGTGAAATGGAAACTCGAGAACAAATACAAGGTACAGTCAGAGTTTGTCGAGCCAAGAGTGCCCTACCGCGAGACCATTCAGAAGCAGGTGAAAGGCAGCTACAGGCATAAAAAACAAACAGGCGGCGCCGGACAGTTTGCCGAAGTGCACATGATGGTGGAACCCTGGTACGAGGGTATGCCCGATCCCGCCGGCCTAAGCGTCCGCGGAAGGGATATGTACGAACTCGACTGGGGCGGCAAGCTGGAATTTATGAACTGTATCGTCGGCGGTGTTATCGACCAGCGCTTCCTTCCTGCCATCCTGAAAGGCGTAATGGAAAAAATGACTTTCGGCCCACTGACAGGCTCATACGTACGCGATATTAGGGTGACCGTTTACGACGGCAAGATGCATCCCGTCGATTCGAACGAAGCAGCATTCAAGACCGCAGGTATGATGGTATTCAAGACAAACTTCGTGGAAGCTGCCCCGAAGATACTCGAGCCGATATACGAAGTGCAGATTAAAGTGCCCGAAGACAATGTGGGCGACGTAATGAGCGACCTGCCCACCCGCCGCGGTATGATATTAGGCATAGATTCAGTAGGCAGGTACCAGGTTATCAATGCCAGGATGCCTCTTGCAGAGCTGGACAAGTATTCGACTGCCCTACGTTCGATGTCTGCAGGCAGGGCCACATATACACAGAAGTTTGCCGAATACCAGACAGTTCCGCCAAACGTCCAGCAAGAACTGATAGAAGCATACAAGAAACAGCAGACAGACGAAGAATAGACTTCTTTTTTAATAGAACAGAATGGCTGCACCGGATTGTTTTCGGTGCAGCCTGCCTTTTTTATCCGGCTTCAAAAATCAATCCCTTTAAAACGTTTTGAATTGATAATTCGGTCATTAGCAAAATGAATATCCATTTTCTGAAATCCAGTGTAATAACTGCAAAATACTTAAACACCCCGGCATCTGCTTAAGCCACAACTTTTTTTAGGAATTAGAAGTAAGCCCTGTATAGTCCCTAAAAATTTGAATGCTGAAAAGTGTAAATACAAGGTTCTATAACGGTTTGTATGGGTAAATAAACGAATTGGTAATCATGTGAAATATATCACAATACGAAAATTGAACAAATCAAAAATCTGTTTAATAAATAATGTTAACACAATCTCTGTTTACACAATAATTGCCAACCATGTATATTGACAGATAAATGGCAGTAGTTAAAAGCGCCCTTTGATTCATCCCGGATTTGCATGGGAGCAAGCTCACTTGTTGCATGAATATGTGTTATCAACAATGGGGCTTAACCCATTGACAGAAAAAATTACCCACAGTTACCGATATAGAACCATAAATTTTTTTTTCTCTAAATTCGTGTCATAATAACTTTATAAGACTAAAATTAAAAATTCAAGAGGAAAAAATGGAAAACTTTACATTCTATAATCCTGTCAGGGTATTGTTCGGCGAAGCAACAATCCCGCAAATAGGCAGGGAGTTGAAAAATGCAGGCATAAAAAGGGTTTTGCTGCTTGCAGGCGGTGGTTCGATAAAATCGAACGATGTATATGAAAATGTTGTAAAATCTCTGAGAAGAGCTGGCATAGAATGGGAGGAACTTTGGGGAGTAAGGCCAAATCCCACATTGGAGCATGCCCGCAGTGGAATCGAAATGTGCCGCGAAGGCAACCTCGGGGCTATCCTGGCTGTTGGTGGCGGTTCGGTTATCGACGAAGCAAAATCCATCGCTGCCGGTTATTATGTGGACGACCTGTGGCAGGCTTTCGAGGTGAGCGCAAAGATAAACAATGCTCTGCCGGTATATACTATTCTCACTATATCGGCCACTT
>DAINRZ010000420.1:0-3879 GCA_036741575.1 Kapaibacterium sp. (SeqCode) | reverse complement strand
AATTGGATGTATTAAAATCCGCCTGAGTAATAGTAGAAACTTTTACCGGCACATCGCCGTATATTTTTTCGCTGCGCGTGGCAGTGACGACGACGGAAGAAGTCTGGACGGGATTTTCTTCCATTTCGAAGTTAATAACTAATTCATCGCCGTCCACATGTTTCAGTTCGATTTCCTTTTTAACGGTCTGCATGCCGATACAAGAAGCAACAATCACATATTTGCCGTCGGGTATCCGCCTTATTACGAATTTGCCTTCATTATTGGAAACAGTTCCCAATACTGTCCCCTCGAGCCTTACGGTAGCTCCTGCCACAGGCTCTGCATTGCCGTTTTTCACCATTACCACACCTTTTATTGTCTTGTTGTGGGGAAATGCAGGCTCTGCCATAGATACCATTAATATTATTAAAGCAAAAAGGTTAAGGATACCATTGCCTGTGATTTTCAATATTTTTTGATTATCAGGCAAGTTTATTGGATTATTTGTGTTTAGCTTGATTTTTATTGGATTTAGCTTATACGTAAAATCGACACCACTATGTGGTTCCGGCAACCTTGCTCCAAGTCTTAATTCCCTGCCTGTTCCGGTTTCTATCCTTTTTATTGTCCTCATCAATTAGCCTCGCCTATTTAATTTGTTTATTAAGTCTAAAACATTAAATACAAACTTAGGCTTAACTAAAATGAAAAAAAATACCTAATAGTAGCTAAAAAGAGCAATTTTCAATATGAATCAATTGTAATAATTCAACCGAATGCTTCTGTAAATATTTTAAATATTTGCAATTGCTCTGTTTGCAACCAAGATGTTGGTTGTAAATAATAGGTATAAGTTTTAATTCAGCCCAGTTTCTTCGGGTTTAATCAGGTTGTTGATAATAGCATATACGGTAAGCCCCGATACTGATTTGATGCCCAGCTTGGCCGAGATATTCTTTCTGTGGGTGGAAACGGTTTGGATGCTGATATTTAGTTTATCGGCAATCAATTTGCTGGAGCAGCCTCCGGCAATTAACTGCAAAATAACAGTCTCCCTTTCAGTAAGTTCATTTACTGAGTTTGCCTGTGGCTGATGTACCTTAAGAGATTCGACTGTCCTTTGGACAGTTTCGGTAATTTTCCTTTTGTCGTCATTTAAGCTAATAATCGATTTGAAATTGCTATATCTTTCCAGATATTTGGGAGATTCGATGAGAGGTATTAAAACTGAATTTTCGGGTAAATTGTGAAAATACCGTTCAAATTTCCTCAAAGTATTTGTGTCTGCAATTATACAACAAGCCTGCGATTTGCCGACATTGGAGAGCAATGAGTCGAAATCGTTTATTTCGTCGTAAGTTTGCAGTTGGGTATATTCATCGAGCAAGTGCCCGATAAGCCCTTTTTTAATAAGGTATGATTTCACAATTACTATGATATTTATATTCTTTTTCCGCTCCATTTTACTTCTTGCTCTTCCACCCTATCAAATTATCCTCCATAATTTTAGCCTGAGGAAAGAGTATATGGTTTTCAAT
Organism: Kapaibacterium sp. (SeqCode); assembly: GCA_036741575.1. Taxonomy (GTDB): domain Bacteria; phylum Bacteroidota; class Ignavibacteria; order Kapaibacteriales; family UBA2268; genus DAINRZ01. Next base: position 2,359 of record DAINRZ010000420.1, on the reverse strand, counting down.
CAATTCATGCAACTGCAGGTCTTCTTCCAGTTCGAACAGCAATTTAAGCAGGCCTCGAACTGTTTTTGTATCCGAAAAGGGCCTGAAATATTTAATAATCAGGTTTTTCAGGTCGTTGAGCTTTTCGTCGAGCGAGTCATGGATATTGATATAATCATGGATCCTGAACTTTATTTTTTTAACAGAAGCCTCAATATTGGAACTGCCGGCGGCGAATACTTTTTCAAGTTCTATAATACATGGGAAAACATTTCTATCCTCGTATTGAATATGTTTCAGGAATTCATCCTTGTAATCGTTAAAGTATTTTGCCAGTAAATTGCAATCGGCCACCCTGGCCTTTTCCGTTTTTTTCAAGCTGCCGATTAAGGACTCCAATTCGAAAAGATATTCTTCTGTGTAAGAGCGATGGGAATTTCTAAGGTAACCGATAGTGTGCCTTGGCTGAAATTCATTGATATATTTGGGGTTGAACTCGTACTTCCTGATAATCAGCAGCATCAGCTCGACAAAAAACAGGACAGGAATCTTGTTTTCATCGCATACCTGTTTTATAGTTTTATCGCCGAAGCCTAATTTAATTTCGAGCCGCTCGAGAAAATTAAGCAACTGTGGGTGTTCATTTACATAATCTGCTAATTTTTGCGCTTCAATTTCCATATAATACTAATATTTATTAAAAAAAATCACTATTGTCCGATAAAAAAATTTTAGGAGTGAAGATATAATCTCCACTCCAATGGTTAATTTTGTAGAAACCAAACTATAAGGATTAACCATGAACAAAGATAGTAAATTTTCAGGAATACCCATAATAAGTCAGGTAATAAATTTACTCGACAAGCAAAAAATTAACCGGACAGCAAGGGAGCATAAAAGTGTCCGTTATTGTAAACGCTTTAAAACAATAGATCATTTGGTAACTATGCTTTACTTTGTGTTGAGCGGATGCAATTCATTGCGGGAGATAACGGGTATAATGCTGGCATGCGAAGGCAGGATCAATCATTTAGGGATGAAGTATTTTCCAAAACGCAGTACTATATCGGATGCGAACCGTCGGCGTAAGAGTAATGTATTTTCGGATATATACTTTGGATTGTACTCTAAGTATCGTAATATTTTATCGGACAGCCGACTAAAAGATGCAGTAATCAATAACCTGAGAATAGTAGATTCAACAACGATAAGCCTGTTTTGTGACATACTAAAAGGAGTTGGCCGCAATCCGGTAAACGGGAAAAAGAAGGGCGGCATCAAGATGCATACAATGATAAATGCATCGGAAGACGTACCGAGCTTAGTGCGATTCAGTTCGGCAGCAACACATGACCATGTATTTCTCAAAGATTTAGAATTGAAAAAGGGTTCAATAGTAGTCTTTGATAAGGGATATAATGATTATGAACAATATTTGCAGTGGACGCTTGACGGGGTCTATTTTGTCACCAGGCAAAAGGATAATGCTGTCTATGAAAGCTTTGCCGAAAATGATATACCTGATGGTGTTGATAACGGAGTACTTAAAGATGAAGTCATCATCGTTGAAAAAGACGGGAAAAAAGTTGAGTTAAGAAGGATTGCCTTCTGGTCCGAAGAACAACATAAACTTTATGAATTTATCAGCAATAATCATGAATTAACCGCTGATAAAATTGCCGAAATATACAAACGTCGCTGGCAAATCGAGCTCTTATTCAAAAGGTTAAAACAGAATTTCCCTCTGAAATACTTCCTCGGCGATACGCAGAATGCCATTGAAATACAAATCTGGGTAAGCCTTATAGCACAGATCCTATTGTTAGTTATCCAAAAACAGGCAGAACGTAAGTGGGCATTCTCTAATTTAGCTTCCGTTATCAGGTTCCATCTTATGACATATATTGATTTATTTAAATTCCTTAAATCACCTGATTCTGAGTGGAAATATTTAACTAATAAAACCACTGAACAAATGACTTTATTCGGTTAGATGGGGGGGCTTACTTTTTAAACTTGGGTTTTGGTTATCTATTTTTCAATAACTTATTTTAATGAATTTGTTATTTTACATTTTTATCGGACAGTAGTGAAAAAAAAGCAAAGATAAGTATTTTCTTTTTTCATTTGGAAAATGAAATGTTCTAAGATAAAGTAAATCTATCAATTCATTACTTATAAAACCATTTGTTTTGGAATAATATTAAATAATTCATAATTTTAGAAAATGACTCATTCGTACTGGAAATAACTATTGCTTATGAAATTGTTCAAAGATAAAAAACTTGTTTTAATCTTCCTGACGGCTTTGATTGTAAGGTTGCTTTTCTGCTTTGTTGCTACCGATTTAAAAACTGACTATTACTGGGAATATGGTGAT
>DAINRZ010000419.1:0-3887 GCA_036741575.1 Kapaibacterium sp. (SeqCode) | reverse complement strand
AGCACATGGCTCGAAAGACGCTGATACAAACAGAATTCTTTCGAAATTTATGGTTTCGGCCTGCGCTAAGTTCAACCATAAGTTTAAGTTCACAGGCTGGTGTTTCCTCGAAACGGAACCATCGATACCCTCGGCTGTGGAAGCTATGGAAAAGGAAGGCATTACACGTTGCCTGGTAATTCCCCTATTTGTTGCAGATTCTACACATTATAAAAATGACATACCAGGCATTTTAAGCCGGAGCTCCGGCGAAACCCTTGAATTTGATATTGCAGGGCCTTTTATGCACAGCAGGCACCTTAAAGATTCCTTGCTGGAACAAGCCAGAATCCTAAGCCAGTATCCCGGCGAAGAAGGTATTATTCTGTTTGCCCACGGCTCAGCCCTTTACGGGCAGGTATGGAATACCATGATGGCAGGCATTGGCAGCCACCTGTCATTAAATACAGGCATTCAGGTTTTCAATTATGCTTATATTAAAAACGGTAAATTACTGCCGACAATTGGAAAAAGCCTGATAGACCAAGAGATGCAATCTGTTAATAAATTAATTATTTTAGGGATGTATTTCGGAAAAAGTGTGCTCGACATTTATTATAAATATAAAAGCGAACTCCCGAAATATTTCGATAACTACAGGAATGATGGAAGGCTGGCATTTTCGAAGTATTCACTGCTTAGCGGTGATTATATTTATGCCTGGATTTCCGATATCATTGGCGATCATTTTCCGTTTCAGGATAGATGATTAATTGTATGCTGAAAGAATGACTGAATAATATGTTTGACGGCTTTACCATATATTTTCTAACCGGCGCTGCCCTGGCAACCTTGCTGCTTTCGGCAGTGGCTGTTTGCCTGGTAATATATTTGTTATTGCTCGCAAACAGGCTCAGGAACCTGAAAACTGTTTCCGGAGAGGTATTGAACTCCGTCAGTAAAGATATTACCGACAGTATTAATTATGCCAAAGCAATCCAGGAAGCAACCTTTCCCGACGAAACAAAACTTAAGGAGTACTTCGAAGATGTTTTCGTCGTATTTAAGCCAATGGAAGCCGTTTCGGGCGATTTCCACTGGTTCGGCGCCGCCGAAGGCAGGATTTACCTTGCGGTTGTGGATTGCATGGGCCACGGCGTGCCCGGGGCTTTTCTCTCTATGATTGGAAATACTCTGCTCAACCAGGCCGTAATCGAAGAAAAGACAGTAATGCCACAGGATGTGCTGAAAAAGATGAATATGAAACTTCAATCGATACTTGCCAACTCCGATAACCCGGAAATACAAAGCGAATTAATGAATATCGGGCTGTGCATGGTGGATTATGATAATGCAAGGATTCATTATTCCGGCGCCAACCATAACTTATACTTTGTTCAGGACGGCAAATTCAGGGAATTCGAAGGCGACGGCTTTTCTCTTGGCATCCCCGACAGCGACGTTATTCTGGGTTTTACCGGATATGATATTAAAATCGAGGGGAGCCTTATTCTTTACCTTGCAAGCGAAGGATTTTCTACTACCGTTACACCATTCGACGGCAGGATTGCATCGCTCCAAATGGTAAACCTGGTATTGAATATTGCGGCCCTACCCTTCAGCGAACAATATGAAATTGTTATGGAGGAACTAAAAAAGCAAGATTACCACCAGCTTCAAACCGATGATTTTACACTAATTGGCCTGCAGGTAAGGTAACTGCAATTTCAATCACACATTGAGGGCATGATTCCCCGAAGCTTGCTTCGGGATTGTTCAATTATACGTTACTTTAATTTCGAATTTCCTCTTTTGTTCATTTGGGTCTTTGCTAACAAGTACGCCCTTGCCTTCAATTTTCCATTTTACCTTGTTTTTTACTTCACTGTAATCGGGGTCAGCCTCGAGCCTAGCCCTGATTAGCCCTGCGGTATGGTATGCCCTAAGCATCGAAAGGGAATCATTGGTAACGCCGGCTCCGTTCCTGTACCTGAAATTAAATTCTTTATCGTCGATGGACTTTTCCACAAACTTCGATTCCTTCAGCAACACTCTTGGATCGGAGTAGCCGCTGATTGTTATTTCGATTCCTCCCCTGCCGCTTTTGTTGATGAACCGCAGCCATTTTCCAAGGTTAGTATTTACGTTATCAAAGTACTCCTCCACCTGGATTGCATAAGCATCGTAATTTATGGGTTCACCTTCTTCGTCAAAATCGTTATTCGGATCGGCAACATAATCGTTTGCCTGATTGGTGCCGAATATTCCCTTAAAATGCTTTTGCCTCAAATCGGCAAGGTTCTCGATTGTATTGGGGAAATAATACCCTGTAACGAAGAAAGCAATGCCGGGCGGCTGCTGCGGCTGTGGCGGCAAGGGGTCTGAAACATAACCGTAGATATCGTACCCCGATTTGTTCAGTGGATCAGGCCTGTCGTAGGGTTCCAGCCTGTCGCTGGCAAGGTAAATAAGCGTATCCTTCCAAACGGTAGGCCCGATTTCGTTGAATTCCGTGTTTATCGGCGCCGGCAGTATCGACGCATTGGCAAAGGGTTCTTTGTTGTTTCCGGTGGCTTCGGCCCTGATAATATTATAATTCTTTCTCTCTTTTATGATATGAATATCGCTTAGGTTCTTCCTATTGCCTTTTTTTTCACCCGAAAAAACGATGTTTACGTTATCCCTTATATACCCTTTCGAAGAAAAATACAGGGAACCGTCGGCAGCTACGAACGGAGAGAAATCATTTTCTTTGGTATTAATCTTCTTGCCGAGGTTTTGCGGTTTAGACCATGTGTTATCCGGTTTCCTAAAACTGATATACAGGTCGAGGTCTTTCTCCCGCTCAGTCGAGCCTCTTTTCTTTGGCCTGTCCGATGCAAATACTATATAACTGCCGTCGGGTGCAAGGGCCGGGTGCATATCGTTAAATTCGGTACTGATCCCAAAGTCTAAAGTTTCCGGTTTTGCAAGCTTATATATATTGAGTTTATCGCTGGTAAAGTTAAAGAAAGAAGGAACCGAGGGGTCTGCTTTCATCTTAGGCTTTGTGGACTCCATCTCATCGACGGGCCTCGAGGAATTAGAGTATTCCCTTGTATTGTAAACGGGTATAGTAATAAGTCCTGTACCTGCAACGACTTCCGTATTTATATCTTTGCAGGCTATTTTTACTATGTCGTAAGCCATGGTTCTCTGGCCCGGGGCAGTAATCCTCCTGAAATACAGAGAATCCATGTAAACAACGGGTAGAAATTCATCCTGCGGCGAGTTAACGGCAGGGCCAAGGTTCCGGAACTCATAGACTTCCTGCGGAGCTGCCGCCCCCGAAAATAATACGAATATCAGTAAATAGAGTAAATATCTCATAAACTTAATAATTGCAATTAATTATCCATATAATAATTATTATATAATAAATTGTGTGCCAGAGATGAAAAAGAAGATAAGAATAGCATCTAATTATTATTACTTGTAATCAGTTAGGTTATTTTATTTAATAATTAATTCTATTATAATAATTGAATAATATTCTACTCTAAACTATATTAGCCACTGCCCGCATTCAATTCGGTTACGGCTTAATCCTGGCTTTTTCTGCTTTGCTTAGACTGCCGAAAACCAATTCGTATGAATGCCTTATTAATTCGAAGTAAAACGAATCCGGCTGCCTTCCGTCCGGTTCGATAGTGTTCCAGTGTTTTTTGTTCATGTGCCAGCCAGGTTTCACGCATTCGTATTGTTCCCTTAGCTCGACAGCCCTGTCGGGATTGCACTTTAGGTTGAACCTGAACGGCAGGGATTCCAAATCGGTGAGGGCAAATATTTTGCCGCCAACCCTGAATACGATTGTCGTATCGTCGAATGGAAAATCCTCGCCGACTCTGTGCATCGAAAGGCAATATTCC
>DAINRZ010000418.1:0-3887 GCA_036741575.1 Kapaibacterium sp. (SeqCode) | reverse complement strand
ATGGCATTTTCTAATGATGTTTTGATTAAAAACATACCTTTCAATATTGTGAATTCCCATTTTTCACACAGCCTCTTTACCCGTGGGAAGAAAGAGATAGTTTAAATAAAAAGAATAAAAAATTCTGATAAATAAATCTTTTCTGTATATAAACGTAATATTATTAATTAACAGATATCGAATTGCCGATATTATGGTGATATTGTATTTAATTTTTTATTTTTTAAGGAACTCAGAGTGAGAATTGTTACGGCTTTACTGGCAGGATTAATTATTGCGGGATCGTGTTTGGCAGCAGAAGATTACAGCCTGCCCAATACTAAACAGGATGATATGCTGAATGAAACGGCGGTGGTGCCGCCCGAAAAGTTCATACAGGCGAAAAACGGGATGAAATATGACAATAACGGTAATCCGGTATTTTTGAGCAGTAAAATCTATGTAAAAATAATTAGCGGCGCTAAAAAAGGAAATACTCCCCAGGCTACCGACAAAAGGAGGTTCGGCGTTCCTTCCCTCGATAAAATACTGGCGGAACTCGGCGCTAATGCCGTTAAGGCTTTCAGGCAGAGTAAAAACCTGCCCGAAAAAGTAAGGGACAGAATGAAACCGGCTTCCGAACTTCCCGATTTAACACGTATTTATACTGTCGAATTCAAAGGGCCATACGACCTGCGGAAAGTAATTGCCAGGTTTGCAGCCGACCCGAATGTGGAGTATGCCGAGCCTGTACCTGTCAACTACACCACGGCTGTGCCCAACGACGAGCAGTATCCCGATTGCCAGCATTTGCCCCAGATAATGGCCGAAAAAGCATGGGACACACACAAAGGCGAAAACGGTAAAACACCTGTAATTATAGGTATTTGTGACACTGGCGTCGATTGGAACCACCCAGACTTATTTTCCAATATTTGGCACAACCTGGGTGAAGATGCCGACAAGGACGGAACAGTTCTGCAATTCGTCGATAGTTCAAAGGTATGGGGTTTCGACCCGGGCGATGCAAACGGCATAGACGACGACGGTAACGGTTATGTGGATGATTTTATCGGCTGGCATTTTATGAGCGACCTGGAAACCGAAAGCCAGGACAATAACCCGAAAGATTATCAGGTACACGGCACCCATGTGGCGGGAATTGCCGCAGGTGTGACCAATAACAATACCGGAATAGCATCGATTAGCTGGAATGTTAAGATTCTGACCGCTGCCACTGCCCCGCCCCAGAGCAATTATATTTTCAACGGTTACGATGCAGTTGTTTACCTTGCCGAAAACGGCGCCGACGTCATCAACTGCAGTTGGGGCGGTTCGGGTTATTCGAAGGCAAATGCGGAAGTCATGGAATACGTTTACGGCCTGGGGACAATTATTGTAGCCTCGGCAGGCAATAACAACAATACAGAACTATTCTACCCTGCTTCGTACCCAAAAGTCGTCAGCATTGCATCGGTAGCAAGCAACGACAAGAAGGCAGGCTATTCCACCTACAATAAATCGGTTGATATATCATCGCCCGGAGGCGACTACAGCGTTGACGGCGCAATACTTAGCACCTTTCCCGACAGCGGTTATGTTAGGTTCCAGGGTACATCGATGGCAGGCCCGCTTGCTGCAGGTGTATTCGGCCTGCTGCGCTCGTATAAGCCCGATTGGGACAACGATAAGGTGATAAGGCAAATCCTTGGCTCTGCCGACGATATAGATACTCTCAACCCTAAGTACCTTAACAAGATGGGTACGGGCAGGATAAACGCTTACAGGGCGCTTACCGATGCCAATCCCGAAATAAAAAATAAAATAAGTATCGACCTGATACAAACGGTGGTAAACGACTCCGACGCAAATAATAATGGCGCTATGGAGCCTGGCGAGGAAATTAACGTTGGTTTTACTTTCCGTAATTATTCGCCTTTCATTACAGCCAAAGGATTAAAATTCAAGATAGAATCATTTGACAACGATGTTACCGTTATTAACGGGGAATTTACCGCCGACCTGCAAAACGACGGTTTTACACAAATACCGCCTGTATTTAAAGTTAAAATTAACGGCAAGGCATTGTCGAAGTTTGTACCTATGAAAATACAGGTTATAAGCAGCAATACGGAAATTGTAAACGGCAGCGAGTTCGATTTCGATATACCGGTGAACGCCGGCGGGCTATTGATTTGGGAAGGTGTCAAAGGCGGTTACGGCTACAGCGGCGCTTTTTTGAGGGATTTCCTTAGCTCGAGAGGCTACAAAGTACTCTACACAAATAAATTCCCGGCAAGCCTTACGGGCTTCGATGCAGTGTTCCTTTCGTTCGGCAGCTACGGCAGCAAGTACGGTTCAAGCACAAATACGGCAGGATTCGACTCGTGGATGGCAGATGTAGTGAAGGATTTCCTGAAACGTGGCGGCAAACTGTATTTCGAAGGCAGCGAGGCACTCGGCTGGGACCAAAAGGACGACAAAGAACTGCTAAGCCTTATGGGTATAGATAGCTCCGACGACGGCACAGATTACAAAGCTTTGGATACTCTGCTTGGTGTTAGCGGCTCGATTATGGAAGGCCTGGAATTTTATGGCACCAATATGACCTTCAGGTCAGTGGACAGGATTTATTCGAAAGCGGCAAAAGCAGCATTCGACGAACCTTCATACGGCGTTGCAGCACTGCAGTTTACAGGCCCTGACAAGCAAAAAGTCTTCACTTCGATATATCCTGTTGCCGAATTATTCGACCATAACAATCCTAACTGCAGATACGAAGTAGTGAAAAGGGTGCTGAAGTTCTTCGGAGATGATTTTGAATATTCCGTACCAAAGTTTACACTAACGCCCGAATACGGGAACAGTAAGCTTTCGGTCAACTTTACCGACCAGTCTTATACATCGATACCAATTAAAACTCATGAATGGGATTTCGACAACGACGGCAAGTTCGATTTCAGCGGCTCGAAACCTAAATGGGATTATACCGGCGCCGGCAGCTATTATCCGGTGCTGAGTATCTTCAACGGCAGGCATTACCATAAATCATCGGGCGCAGTGGAAGTATTCGACGGCGAGACTGCCCTTGCATTTGGCTCCAACAGCAATAACGCAGTATCTAAAGCAGATGAATTCAATGATTTTAGCAAGTCTTTCACAATCGAGGCCTGGATTTTTGCCAAAGGAGCCGGCGGCAGGAACGTCGGGACCATATTCAGTAAAAAATCATTAATATTATCACTTTATACAGACAACAGGCTCAGGGCTTACTTCGAGAACAAAAGCGGCAAAAGGTTCGAGATAGCCACCTGGGACTATACACTGACACCCAAAAGGTGGCAGCACGTTGCACTTACATATGACGGCAAGAAAGACCTCAGGCTGTATATAAACGGTGCGGAGCAGGAGCTGGATACACTACAGGGCGAAGGGCCCGATACTCTGAGGAGCATCACTCAAGAACCTATGTATATAGGTAATACCCAGGACCAGAGGAACGTGTTTAACGGCAGGATAGATGAAGTGCGCATCTGGAATGTAAGGAAAACGCAGGCAGAAATTGCTAAATCGATGAATAATTCTTTGACAGGCTTCGAGCAGAACCTGATGACTTACTGGACTTTCGAGGAAGCCAGCGGCGATTCGACAACATCTTACGGCAGGAACAGGCAGGGCGCCAGGGTCAACTCCAAATGGGGCCAGGGCTGGCACCCGGGCGATATAAAGTCACAGCCGCAAAGCCAGAATATTTGCGCAGGCAGTACGGCTTCCTTCCTGTTCGATATATCGGCCGCCGGTGATTCTGTATATTACAAATGGTACTTCGACGATACTACCGTCATTGTGCAAAGTAAAAAATACGAAAACTTTATGGGCGAATTGACGATAATAAATATTACGGATAC
>DAINRZ010000417.1:0-3900 GCA_036741575.1 Kapaibacterium sp. (SeqCode) | reverse complement strand
TCCTTTGAGTTTCAACCTTGCGATCGTACTCCCCAGGTGGTATGCTTAACGGGTTTCCTCCGGCACTGAGGGATAAACCCCCAACACCAAGCATACATCGTTTAGGGCGCGGACTACCAGGGTATCTAATCCTGTTTGCTCCCCGCGCTTTCGTGCCTGAGCGTCAGTTATGAGCCAGTAAGCCGCCTTCGCCACCGGTGTTCCTCCTGATATCTACGCATTTCACCGCTACACCAGGAATTCTACTTACCTCTCTCATACTCAAGACTTGCCGTTTCAAAGGCAGGTTCACCGTTAAGCGGTGACATTTAACCTCTGACGTTCAAATCCGCCTGCGCACCCTTTACACCCAGTGATTCCGGACAACGCTCGGATCCTACGTATTACCGCGGCTGCTGGCACGTAGTTAGCCGATCCTTCCTCCGAAGGTACAGTCCCGGCAGCTTAAAGCTGCTTTTCTTCCCTTCCGACAGTGGTTTACAGAGCAAAGCTCCTTCGTCCCACACGCGGCGTCGCTGGTTCAGGGTTTCCCCCATTGACCAATATTCCTCACTGCTGCCTCCCGTAGGAGTCTGGACCGTGTCTCAGTTCCAGTGTGGCTGACCATCCTCTCAGACCAGCTACTGATCGTCGCCTTGGTAGTCCATTACACTACCAACTAGCTAATCAGACGCAGACTCATCCTAATCCGGTCTCCCTTTGACGTAAACTCCTCATCTGATATTAGCGCCGATTTCTCGACGTTATGCCAGGGATTAGGGCAGATTATCTACGCGTTACTCACCCGTTCGCCAGTTTCAAGCCCCCCGAAAGGAGCCATCTCCTAGACTTGCATGTGTTAGGCACGCCGCCAGCGTTCGTCCTGAGCCAGGATCAAACTCTCCGTTGTATATTTTATATACTTTTTCTTCGAGTTGATCAACGTGGCTTTTTGATCGCTTTCGTTTTTTAAATTGTGCTTCCTGTTTTCAAAGAACGCCGTCCAAAACGGACTTCAAAATTAATACTTTTTGTTTAGCTATGCAAGTAAAATTTTCATTTCTCTAAAATTTTTTTTACTGCTCTTTTTTAGCTCTTTTTAAGTTTTCAATTTCGCTCACCAAAGCGAGCCTCAAAATTAATACTATTAATACTCATATGCAAGAACTTTTTTCGATTATACCAAAAAATACGTAAGTTTTTTCTCTCATTTCTGCTAAAATGCAGGATAAATCCTGCTTTATCAATTGTTTAGAAATCTTAACAATTTTTGGTTTTTTTTCACTTTTCAAAAGTTAATATAGACTAAATACTGCCTGTTTCATTGTAAAATGTGTTAATACAACACTAAAACCAATGCAAACAACCGGCTGCAGCAATGTATTCTTGCAAAAAATGCTAATCCTGTTACAGAATCGAAAGCCCTGCCAACTTTCGATAGCAGGGCCCAGCTCTCTCTTATAGGTATAACCCCGAACTGCCGGAATCTCGTTTGCAAACTGCTTATTTCAGAAGCTTAATTAATGCAGATGAACGTGTACTCTCATTAACAACTGTCATTATATATGTTCCTGCTGCCAGGCCGCTGCAGTCCAGCCGGAAGCTATGCATCCCGGCTTCATAAATACCTGAAACCGGTTTTAATAACAGGTTCCCATTCTGGCTATAAAGCGAAACTTCGGCAAACCCGCCTTTCTCAAGATAGAAGTCGATATTGCCGCCATCTTCGCTAATATTAATGCTGCCGCCGGAAGTAATAGATCCGGAATTTACCGGTTCGCCGGGATTACTGTCTTCGACATCAAGCCTGGCAGCTTTGTATTCGAAAAATACAGTTGTATCGTTGCCTTTCTTGTCGGCAAAAGTCAGGAAAGCATATGCATCCTTTGCTTTATCTATTACGTTCAGTTCCCAGTTGACGGTTTTATCTTCACCCGGAATGAAATCATCGATTTTAAACTCATAGTTGAAACTTTCGTTTTGATGAAAGAAGGCTATCGAAAGATTTGCCTTGTTTGCAGGATCATTGGGCAAATCCCAAACAGTACCGCTAATAAAGGTACCGGTATTAATGCCTGTACCCATGGAGCAAGAAATTTCCGGGGGCTGGGCATCGATTTTCCCTACCACCATCGTAGCGGCTGCGGTTGGGTATCCGTAAGAATCGGCAGGGCTATAGCCAAATGAGTAGGCTGCAAATGGTTTTGTAGCTTTTAATTTATAAACGCCGTCACCGGGAAGCATAATAGTTTTTGCAGCAAACTGCCGCTGGTCGAAATTATATACAAACGGTTCGCCTGCACCAGGGAACTTATCACGTACCTTTTCCCACTGGAACTCACCGTTTTTCACGGAAGCATACTCCAAATCTTCCGGTATATTGCCATTTAGGTCTAATTCGTAAATAATATTTAAATAATTTTCTAAAAATCCCAATCCACCATAAATACCAGGAGTACAAAACTCTATTTCATTCTGGTATTGCTCAAGAGGAGTAACCGACATCACAAACGGATCGCCCAAATAAGTGACGTATCCGTCTTCTTCCATGCCTGTATTATATAATGTAACCCCAATGGTTTTATTGCCGCTAATCAGGACAGGCCTTGGATTATCGACAAGCGGCACAGCCCGCAGTTCCATCCAGCCCTTGTTCTGCATCCCTCCGCCGTCAATAAGATGAGCGATCTCAATATTGTCACGGTATATTCTGGTGTCCGGTTCCTTTGCAAAAATCCTCAATATCGAAGGATATTTCCTGTTCGGCAATTTGGGTACATGCAGATTTGTCCCCCAGGTATAAACAGGTACATCCATTTCGACGGTATAATCGCACCACCTGTTATCAGCCGGGATATTTGCACAAAAGTTGCCGGAAACTACGCCGACAGGTAAAGAAGAAACGATTTTGCTTCCTGTCAGGTCAGAGTTGTTACCAAAGGAAGAAAATAGCCATACATCTCCCTTGTTCAATACCTTTGTTGCAGTTTCTCCGGGGTTCATACCGCCAGCCGTTTTTGTCATAATATTGCCCCCAAGAGTAAAGGTCACTTCATTATTGTCATAAGGAGAGATGATGGTGACTTCACTCGGGTAATTTCCGTTATACATTGCACCCATGTCGTTGTAGGATGCAACGATATATTCACTGCCTATAGATGTGACCGGATAAGCCAGGAATCCGTCGCTGTTTGCAAAAGCCCTGACCACACAATAGGCTACAACAGGCGCCTGTGCTTCAATATGAATACCGGCTCCCGTATAAACTGTTTCGGCTAACGGAATTTTATTCGGCCTGTGAATTACAGGCTGTGCAATATCAAATGGCAGGTTGAATTCTATAACCTCATCGGGTATTGTATTTTTAATCTGCTCGAATCCTCTTCCGGGGATACTTACCTTTACCTCTGAAGCATAAGGGGAAGTAACGAAAATTTTAATAAAATTCTGGGCGCTATTCCCTTCCTGGTAGCTGGGAGGAACGGATATCCAGAACCCGGTGCCGGCATTGTTGGCGCCCAGCATCTTAGGCAGCTTTTTCTTAATGTTCTCGATATTGCTGTCGCCTGCAATGCAGATTACGGCTGAAACTGCCATAACGAGGAAACATACAATAAAATTTTGAATCAGTGTTTTCATAGCTTTCTCCAAGTATGTGTAACATTAATATATAGTAAGAAAAAAATAACTCTTCCTATAATATTAAGCCTGATTTATGCCTTCAACTAAAATTTCAATCATTCGGAATATACATTGGTATAACAATCATAAATGGAATTAGTTACACATTCTGCTATTTTTTTTTGACAAAGATGGTGTTTTGTTGGCACACTTTATGATAGTTCCGAGTTAAAATTACTAAAATATATTGAATTGACGGGTAGAATATGACATTGAACATTAATTACAAAACCAAAGAAG
>DAINRZ010000416.1:0-3902 GCA_036741575.1 Kapaibacterium sp. (SeqCode) | reverse complement strand
CGTAAGAGAAGCCGCTGATCTTGTTGTTGTGGATAAGGTTCTTAGTATTGACCAAGGTATCGAGGTTTTTGGTATTTTGCATAGTGAATTCGGACTGGTTGGTGCCTGCCGAGAAAAACTTATCCTGTGGGCTGACTGTACGCATAACTACACCGGCTGTATATGAATATACCGTGGCTGCGATAGTTCTTGAATCCAACTGATACAGATAGTTTGGATTGACATAAACAATCGAAGGCAGGTAATGGTTTTTCCAGCTTTCGGTGGGATTGTTGGATGTAATAAGGCAGTTTTTAACAGTTATGTTCGAAGCGCCCTGGCTCAGGAAAAATACAGCATTCCATTTTGCATTGGTATGCAAAACAAATCTTAAAGCCCTTTGTATGCCGCCGTCGAAAGTGATATAACCTTCCGAGTTTGCATAATTTTTTCGGATACTTTCGGGTGCAGAATTAACTATTGCATTATTATTGAACACTTCGAGAGACTGCCCGAACATAATCCCCACGCCAATGGGAGAATATAGCCTTACAGTAACCGCACCCTCGGATGTGGACATGGCTGCCGAGGGCTTGAACGTAACAGTATTAATGCTGCTGACGCCGTAAATTTTCGACCTTATGTCCAGGGCAGGCTCGCCGCCTGCGAGCATTTTATCGCCTTCTTCGTAAAGCCCGGCTGTAAATTCAAAAACCACAGGGCCGCTAACACCGGTGAGGAATAATTTATCGACGGCTTTCCTCAATGTGGTGAAATTCCGGATATTATATGCAGAATCGACAGCATAATTGCCTGTGTATTTGTCGGGCCCGATAGTGTAAGCCCCGTTTAAAGCATTAATAACATCGAAAGTATCTTTTATTGTATTGTTAGCTTCGAAATCGTCATCAGGAGCATCAATGGATGCTTCAATTTCAAACTTACCCGGTATTTCGGGCGTAAAGAAATCATATAAGTGATCGGCTTCGTTGTAAGTAATTCCTGCGGGAATACTTGGTACTTTCACATTTTGTTTCTTGTAAACTTCGGTTTTTTCGGGCAGGTGCCTGATAATTATTGTCGAAGGGGCATCAGAAATGTCGTTTATGCCGTTATTTTTGTATCGCACCCTGGGCTGAAGCGGCCTGCCGACATAATATTCGCTAAAGACGCCTTCCGATGGATTATTGTTTGGTTCCATAATCTTCATAGCAGATGCTTCGGTTTCCGGAGCTACTTTGATAACATGGTTTTCGGAGCTTGTCGCCCATGGCCAAACATTATTGCTTTGGTCTTGGTCGCCCGGCATGTAAATGCTCGCATTCAGCCTGTATTCACCCACATTACCCAGCGGGTTCCACATATTGAAATCAAGGTCGATTTCTTCGCCCAAAGCCAGCCTGTCGCCTGGATTGGCTGCTTCCCAATACAATGAATCGTAATAAACTTCTGCGTCCGAGCTGTTGTAAATCCTGACTATAGCCCGGAATGCAGCAATTTCATTTAGCCCCCTGTTAATATATTTCAACCTTACAGGGATTACGCCAGTAGAAGGATAAACGGCTTCTGTTTTAGACCTTGGGAAGATAATCCTTTTAATCTCGAGGTCCCACTCCGAGGCAATATTAAAGTTATACTCGTTGAAATAGTGCTTGCTGTTATGCGTAAGGTCGTTTACCACTTTGTACATACCGCTGGCCATAATGTTCATGTTTGCAGCAAGGTCGAGGCTTCCGTTGGGCGATGTGCCGAAAGCAGGATTGGAGGGTGCACCGGGAGTCGGTGTGCTGAATTTTTTGGTAACACCATCCGAGAAATTGTCGGTGGCGTTGTAAATGACTTTGAATCCAGTATGGACAGGAAATGTAACCGGCCCCATAATCTGTTTGTTGACCGCAGCGCCTCCGGCAATCCTGGTAATATTCATTTGCGGATGCTGGTTATTGCCATATCCCAGTGGGTCTGTCGTGCCGTTGCCATAAACCATTCCTTTCCTAAGGTTTGCGCCCGATGTTGGTGCATCGGTATTAATCCGCGGCCCAAACGTTAGCTTTAGCAAAGTACCGTTCGAAATTTTATCATACGTTGTTTCATCAATAACAGATTCGGTTGCTGCATTCCCCCGCGACAGAGGAGTACCGTAGGAGGGATGCATTCCGTATTCCCAGCTGCCATACCCCATGTTGCCGTTGCCGTTTGGGTCGATATTCACATAATTATGGCTTGGTGTGGGATTGGAAGTATAGAACTCGCTAAAGCCAATCATGCCAAAGGTCGAGCCGTAGTTGCCGCAATAATAGCATATACCAAGGCCGCCCCTGTTCATCTCACCATAGTGGATTTCAATTTCATTTGTGCCTTCGTAAAGAATTACCTGAAAATTCATCGTCATGCTGGGATACGACGTATTCATATAATCGAACACATTGCCGAGCCATTGGTATATGGCCCTACGGTTCGGATATGATCCTTCCACCCGGTATTTCATCGAATGCTCCTTGCCCTCTTGTATTGGCCAGTGGTCCATCCAGAATGGATATATGAAACCACCGTAATACCTGTAATATGTTTCCCTGTTAATCGATTCATAACCATAATAATCCTGGTATTTGTAAAAAGGATAATTATAATATGGCGAATAACTATAATTGGATAATTTTAAGCCGCCGCACGCGTTCATGCTGATGTAACGCGTAAGGACTCCATCATAGTAAAAATCGAAAGGCAGGTACATATAAATTGTGGTGTAATAATATGTATTTGTTGCCGAACCATCCCAGCTGGCTAGTGGCTGGTATGGCCTGGCGGAGGCGTTGAAAGCGCCCTGGTAAAGCCTTGCCTGGGAAAAAAGCCCGCTGCTGCCCAAAATTCCCATCAGGCAAATAGCTGCCGCAAAGAGTTTTTTAAAATTCATAAAATCCCTTTCAATTATATTAAAAATATATTGATTAACTTAATTTCTGATATGTTGCTTTGTTTTACTTTGACTTATACAAATAAATACCCTTTCTACATTCGAAAATATTACTCCCGAAGTATATATATCTCATTTATTTTCAATTTCTTAGCTTACTTTAGCCTGGTTCTTGTGTATTTTTTCCCTCACCAATTTTAAAATGTTTCAATTCAGTACTAACTTCTTTATTTTAAATACACCCTACTAATTTTTTTGTTAATATTTGTTGCCTAAAATTTTTTAAATTTTCAAAATTGTTTTTTGTGTAAAAATCTACTCAAAATTTTGCATTAAAGGAATATTTTCGCGGTTTTCGGATATGTGCTGCAGGGCTGCTATTCAGATAGGGCAAAAAAATGGCCCGTGCCGGTTGTAAGCCAGCACAGGCCAAAGTAAAAAATCAATCAAAGAATTATTCGGGTTTTTCCATCTTGCCTATAAACATAACCGTATTGGTTTTTGTGTCGTAGATAATGAATACAAAAGGATTATTGAATTTGACCAATGAAGGCGTCGATGTCACTCCTATGCCGACGGAAGTTGCCGCTGCAGCTTCGGTGCCATCTTCGCCGACTTCCACATAAGACTTGTGCTTAACCTCGGAAATGAACAATTTATCAGGCCCTTTATACATTCGGGAAAAATCTGCTCTGTCGGCCCAAAAAGCTACGTCTAATCCAAGCTTTTTCAGGTTTTCGTTCAGCTTTTGTTCGAACTCCATTTTGAACTTTGGAATATAAACATGTGCCCCAGATGTTTTAAGATTTTTCGCAATATCAAGGAAACCGGCATAACCGAGCGATTCAATATAGTCGTCTATTCCTGTGTTTAAAGGCATAATAAGCATCATCCTGAAGCTGCCGTTGCCGTAGGGCAGCGATACCGCCTGCACACTGCCGTTATTGTACAGGTCGTAGTCCCTGCTGGCATTCATCATATTACAATTAGACGGCATTTTGCCCGAGTT
>DAINRZ010000415.1:0-3904 GCA_036741575.1 Kapaibacterium sp. (SeqCode) | reverse complement strand
GATAATGCATATACTTGTTTTAATAGGTGTTATAAATACTCAAAACCTTACAATAAAGTAATAACTGCTATTTCATTAAAATATATTTCACAATTATATTTTCTAAAAAACGATTTTATTATGGCAGAAAGAATGATTAACGAAGCATTAGTATTATTGCCAAATACAATTGATTTTCATTATCAAGCAGCAAAATATTCTGTGTTCCTTAAAGATTTAGCAAGATTTTTTTACCACATTAATTCCATTTTAACTATTGATAAAAAGTATTCGGTAAGAATTATTCAGGATAAAGTATTTGATTATTATCAGAAAGAATTATTTAACTATTTTAACAAACTCATTGAAGATAATAACCATAAAGCCTTAAGCAAAATTGAAATTATTAATGAGTCAATTAACAAGATTTTCATTGTCATTCAAAAATCAGGAATTGATTTTAACACTTTAGAAGTTGATAAGGAGAATATTTTAATTTACATTAAAAGTAAAAAATATTTGGATTCAGAATATGCATTAAACTTAATAAAAATATATGCTGATAAATTGAGTAAGGAAAAGAGTAGAATCATTGGTTGTATAAGGAATTATGAGTTTCATATTGAATCTATAAAAACATCATTTACAAAAAATAAACATTTTTTAATACAACAAGAGGTAGATATTCTTAACGAATTGCAAGAGTATAAAAATCATATATCTTCCTTGGACATTCTTAACAAACTCACAAAAATATCATTTGAATGAAATTAATAATAATAAAAAGAAAGCTCTTATTTTGAGTTCCTTAAGACATCTTTTAAATAAGTCACTTGGTCAAATAAGTTGTTGGATATTAAGCAAAATCTTCATATTATTTTAATAGACAAAACATGAGTTGGGGTATTTCACACCCCATAAAAAAGAATTTATTGATTAAGAATTGAATCTGTTCCCCCCCTCACACCCTCACCTTACCCCTGAAACCCATGGCGGCATAATAAGATTCTGCGCCATTGTGGTAGAGGAAGACAGTATTGTAGCGGCGGTCACAAAAGACAGCTCCACCAAGTTTTCTGATTTCAGGAGGCGTTTTCACCCAACTCGAGGTTTTCAAATCGAAGTTGCCGACTTTCTGCAGCTCGCGGTATTCTTCTTCCGTTAAAAGCTCGATGCCCATATCTGATGCCATACCGAAGGCGCTGCCGTCGGGTTTATGCTCTTTCCTCGACTCAAGCGCTTCATCGTCGTAGCACAGGCTGCGGCGCCCTTTGGGGCTTTCGGGCGAGCAATCGTAAAATATGTATTCACCGGTTTTCTCGTCATAGCCCACCACATCCGGCTCGCCGCCGGTACTTTCCATTTCATTTAGCGTCCAAAGTTTTGCAGGATTAGCTTCCAGTTTTGCCTGTACTTTAGCCCAATCCAGCCCTTCGTGGCGGTTCATGTTTTTTCCGAAACGGGCTTTGAGCGTCCCGAACAGTTCGCGGCTCTGTGCCGGGGTAAGTTCATTTCTATTTATATTATTATTCATAATCATATCTTCCTAATCTTACAAAAAATAATGCTGCAGTGAATTATCTAATAAGCATACTTACTGCAATCAAATCTATTTCGAAATCTGGAAACTGCTCCGGGCCCTGATTTCATTATTTGAATCAGTAATAATAAAATAATACTGCCCTGCAGAGAAATAGCCCGGTTCGATTGTAAAATATTCTCCATCGGACTGTTCTTGCCTGATTTGCGTACCTCGTGTATCGAATATCCTTAAATTCAGCAGGCTGCCGTTGTCATTATCTATAAACAGGTAACCGGCGGTTGTTAGAGGGTTTGGATGCAGCAGATAATCCGAACTGCCAGTATTTATTACAGTGATCGACAAGATTTCAGATTTGCCGTAACCGCCAAATTCCAGTTGGTAAAAACTCTTTTTATTGGTGACCGGCAATTTATCGAAGAAAATGAACGATTGGCTGGAATACTCACTGCCGCATATTCCCTCGATTGATCCTATCAGATGGAAATTCAGGCTGTCGGACGACTTATAGATTTTCGTCCCAAGGCATGTTTTACCGAATGTCAACACCCAGCTTATTCTTACCTGGCCGTTATCTTCCGACAGCTTGAATTCGTCGATAATACCAGGGCTTTGCCCGTATGCGCCGGTATTCATTATGGCGGCAAATGCCAGAATTACAGATATAATATATATAAACCTCATTTTTCACCTCTTCTCATTAATCCTTGGGACATTTCGATACCGCTCCCAGCCCCAAATTTCTTCTTTGTATATTGCAAACATTTCCGGCTGCCCAATAGCCATTCCTATTGCAATAAATACAAAATTATTAATCTCCTAAAATAAATATATTAGCATTGACGAACAAATTGATTATTAATGCCTAATAAAATTTAACGGGATATATTTTTTCTGAATACTATTCGTTGTTTAAGCAGCAGCCTTGCCAATTGTTATAAATATTTTTCTATCAGCGCCAGCAGTTTTTCTTTAGGTACCGGCTTCGAGATATAGTCGCTGCAGCCTGCCGCCAGGATTTCGTCCCTTTCGGTACTGAAAGCATAAGCCGTCTGGGCAATAACAGTTATTGCAGGATTTAACTTTTTTATCTCTTTGGTTGCATCTATTCCGTTCATTTTCGGCATTTTAACATCCATCAGGATGAGGCTGATATCGGGCGTCTTTTTGACGAATTCGACCGCCTGTTCTCCGTCCACCGCATGTATTGCCAATATTCGTGAATTAGTCAATACTTGATTTAAATACTGATAACTGGTAAAATCGTCTTCGGCAATCAATATTTTGCTATTAGTGCGATTTTTGGGGGTAGCCGGCTTTTCTGTGGCAGTCTCCGTTGCGGCTGATTCCTCATACGGGATTGTAAAGTAAAACGTAGTGCCAATATTTATCTCCGATTCCAGCCAAATCTTGCCGCCAAGCAGTTCCACAAGCCCTTTGCATATTGCCAGCCCCAGGCCGGCGCCTTCGTAACCCTGTGTGAATTGCAGGTCCACCTGAGTAAACCGGTCAAAAATATTTTGGTAGTATTCTTTTGGTATGCCTATTCCGGTGTCTTTTACATAGAATTCTACAAAATCATTCTTAATTTCGAAACCAAAATCGATGCCTCCCGACGAAGTAAATTTTATGGCATTGCTAATTAAATTAGTTAACACCTGATTGATTTTGGTTTCATCGGAATTGATTATAACTTCACGGTCGCTCAGGTTGTTACAGTTCAGGCTGATATTCCCGGCATCGGCCAACGGGGCGAAAAACGACATTAAACCGGAGAGTATATCGCCGATTACAAACTGTTTCTTTAGAATACTAACCTGGCCGGTTTCAATCCTCGAAATATCGAGAACATTATTTACAATTTCCAGCAGCCTGTTTCCGCTCTGCTGGATTACAAAAGTATATTTCTTTATTTCTTCGCTCGAAATGTTTTCATCGGCCAGCAGGCTCGAAAACCCAAGTATTCCGTTTAAAGGGGTTCGTATTTCGTGCGACATATTCTGCAGAAACGCTGTTTTTCAGCTTGTCGCTTTCTTCGGCTTTGTTCTTTGCATTGAATAGGTTTTCTTCTGCCTTTTTTTTATCGGTTATGTCCCTGATTACACTTTGCACAGTCTTCAAATTGTTAATTATCAGTTCGCGCGAGGATATTTCAATATCTATTAACAGGCCGCCTTTGGTAACCATTTTAAGTTCATAATTTTCGGGCAATTCAACTCCAAGCTCCTGCTTCTTAACCCTGTCGAAAAACAATTCTTTGGAGTCATCGGCAATTAGCCTTTCGATAGGAAGCCCTTTCAATTCACCGGAAGAATCATATCCAAGTATCTTTGCTAAGTTTTCGTTAGCAAACAATATATCATTACCTTTGGATATTGCCACCCC
>DAINRZ010000414.1:0-3904 GCA_036741575.1 Kapaibacterium sp. (SeqCode) | reverse complement strand
TACTTATCATAATCGGAGTATCCCACTTGTCTGCAAACTTATGCGGTGAATTTTTCAGGTAGAAAGCCTTGTTCTTTTCGTCCCAGTATGGGCCGCCGTTTTCCCAGTTGGGGAACCACAGCTCCTCGGTAGCGCCGTACATGCTTTCCATGTTGAAAACACCGCAATGCGAGATAAATGCGCTGAACCTGCCGTTGTGGTTGCCTTCCAGCCAGAATACTGCATAGCCGCCGGCGCTGGCGCCCACAGCCGAAACACCATTTTTCTTGACATATGGTTCTTTAAGCATGGCATCAGTTGCGGCAAGGATGTCCTGCATTGGCTTGCCTGCCCAGTCTTTGCTTATTGCATTGTTCCATGCCTGGCCGAAACCCGGCATGCCGCGCCTGTTAGGCAGAAGCAACACATAGCCCTTGGAAGCCATCAGGTAATAATTCCAGCGGTAATGGAAGCGCTGGCTTATCATGCTCTGGGGGCCTCCCTGGCAGAATGAAATCATAGGGTATTGCTTTGTGGAATCAAAATCGGGCGGGTAAACAACCCAGCAGTGTACATCGGCGCCGTCGGAGCTTTTAATCATTCTTTCCGTTACTTTCACCCTTTTCAGTTTTGTAATATCTTCATTCGATTTAGTAAGCTGTACCTGTGCACCTCCGCTGGCAGGGACTGTAAACAAATCCACCGGATTCATCATGTCTTCGCGCTGAAATACTATTGTCTTGCCGTCAGGGCTGATATTCGGCATATTGTGGTCGTACCAGCCTTCGGTTACCTGCTTCCAAGCCCCGTCGGGCACACTGGTGCTGAACAATTGTGTAGTCCCTTTGGTATCGCTGTTGAAATAGATGGTTTTACTGTCGGGAGACCAGACATGCGAACCAACCCAGCCGTCGAATGTTACGGATATATCCTTTATTTCGCCTGTAGCCCTGTCAAAAAGCATTAGCCTTTGTTTGTCCGATTCGAAACCGTTGTTTTCCATGCTGATAAATGCAATAAATTTACCGTCTGGCGAATACGCAGGATTCATGTCGTAACCCATCATACTTTTTGTTATGTTTTTGGGTTCGCCTCCGGTTGCTGGTATCAGGTATATGTCCGAATTAGTCTGCTCGGCAAAATCAATCCCCTCGAGCATTTTGCATGTAAATGCAATTTCTTTTCCGTCTGGCGACCATGCAATTTGCTCGGCGCCGCCGAATGGTTTGAGCGGAGTATCAAACATCGATTCTTTGGTCAGGTCTTTTGCTTCGCCGCCCTCGACAGGCATAACAAACAGATGCGATACATTTTCGTCAGTCCATTCGCTCCAGTGCCTTACCGGAACTTTATCATACACCCTGATTTTTGCCTTTGGCAGGTCGGGGTGTTTTTCTTGCGGAGTCTGTATCATTTTTATTTCAGATGTAAATGCGAAGTTTTTACCGTCGGGGGAAATAATCAGATTGGAAACTCCGGTTTTAACGTCAGAAATCCTGCGCGAAGCTCCTCCCGTAACTTCAAGGATATAAATCTGAGGTGTATCCTCGCGTGTGGAAACGAACGCTATTTTCTTACTATCGGGGAACCAGACAGCATTTTCGTTATTTCCGGCATTTTGTGTAAGCTGTTTCAAGCCCTTACCGTCGATTCCGATTAAATACAAATCCGTCGAGAATTTATTCTCTTTGGGATTGGGAGTTTTCATTGCAAAAACTATCCACTTCCCGTCGGGAGACAGGTGGTGTTCGGTAATGCGTTTAAGCGACATAAGCATTTCTGCAGAAAAATACTCTTTATCGATTTTAATTTCAGGAGCTTTTTCGTCTTTCTTTTCCTTTGAACCGTCATCTTTGGGGGGTTGGCACGACATAGCTAAAAATAAAATTAGTAAAACACTTAGTAAATTTTTCATCAATTAACCTTTCAAATTAGTAAATTTATTTATTTCATATACTTGCTAAGGAATCCGAAGAATTCGTCATACCATAATATCTGTTCCTGGGGTTTCAGTACCCAGTGGTTTTCTTCGGGGAAAACAACTATTTTAGATGGTATACCCTGCGCCCTTGCTGCAGTAAAAGCTTCGAGGCTCTGTGTGTAAGGTACACGGAAGTCGAGCATACCAGTAAAAATAAGTAATGGTGTTTTCCAGTTTTTGACATACATATGAGGTGAAATTCTATTATAATATTCTATGTTATTATTTTCCCAATAAGGCCCGCCGTTATCGTTGTTAGGGAACCACAACTCTTCAGTAGAACCATACTTGCTTATCATATTAAACAGCCCGCAATGAGATATGAATGCTCTGAACCTGCCATTATTATTGCCTTCGAGCCAGAAAACAGCGTAGCCGCCTGCACTCCCGCCGACGGCTGCAATCCTGTTTTTATCCACAAAAGGCTCTTTTGCCAGGTCGTCAACTGCTGATACAATATCGTCCATAGGTTTACCGGAATAATCCTTTATTATGGCATCTACCCAATCCTGACCGAACCCGGGGCAGCCGCGCCTGTTGGTGGCAATTACGATATAACCCTTCGAAGCCATCGAGAGGAAGTTCCAGCCGTAGCTCCAGAAGCAGCTTACCGGCTGCTGAGGGCCGCCCTGGCAATAAGTTATTACAGGATATTTCTTCTTTGGGTCGAAATCGGGGGGATAGACAACCCAGCTATGTACTTTTGCACCGTCTGAACTTTTTGACCATCTTTCTTCGAATTTTACAGGTTTCACATCCTGGAAGTATTCACCGTTGATATCTGTTAACCGGGTTTCTGTAACGGGATTCTGAAGGCTTATCAAGTAAAGCTCTTCCGGCCTGTTGAAATTTCTTTTCGAAGCTATTAATGATTTGCCGTCGTTTGTTGCCAGCAGGGCTTTGTCACCGTAATTGGCCATACCGTGTATTATCAACTTAATATTACCTTTCAAATCGGCTGCAAAGATTTTAGCCTTTCCACTGTCCACAGCCGAAAAGTAGATAGTCCTGCTATCGGGCCCCCAGCAAAATTCACCTGCCCACTGAGGGAAATTCTTTGTCAGGTCAGTTATCGCCATTGTCTTCCTGTCATACAGCATAAGCCTGATTTTATCGGATTCGTATCCGGCTCTAGCCTGGCTGTGGTAAGCGATATAATTCCCATCTGGCGAATAGACAGGATCCATATCATAGCCCGGATTTGCGGCAGTAATGTTTATTGTTTCCTTTTTATTTAAATCATATATATAAATGTCTGAATTCGTACTGGTTGCGAAATCATTAACTTTTTTGGAAGTATAAGCTATTTCGCCGCCACCTGGAGACCAGGCTATCTGTTCTGCTCCTCCAAAAGGTTTGAGTGGGGTATCGTATTTCTCTCCTTTGTTAATATCAACCGGTTCGCCTTCATCGAACTGCATTATGAACAGGTGGGAGTATTTGTCGTCTATCCACTGGTCCCAGTGCCTGGCGGGAAGGTCTTCGTATATATAGGCTTTTGCTTTGTCCAGTTTGATGTCAGCCTTATTCGGCAGGGTGTCAGGATTTACTTCCAAAGTAAAAGAGTAATATTTCCCATCGGGTGAAATATTTATATTTGAAGGGGAAATCTCAAAATCGGTTATAATTTCCGGGTCGCCGCCAGTACCGGAATTCATTATGAAAATCTGCGGTGTTTCTTCTCTGTCCGATAAAAAAATTATTCTTTTCGAATCAGGGTGCCAGACGGGATTGTAATTGTGTTCTCCTGTTTTTGTTAGCTGTGTTAGTTCCCCGTTTGACAATTGAAGAGAATAGATATCTGTTACTGAAGAGTTTTCCTCGATATCAGGCTGAGTAATAGTGAAAAGGATTATTTTGCCGTCAGGAGAAAGTGTAACACTTCCAATCCTTTTCAAATTCATAAGTTTTTCGGAATAGAAACTTTCAACAGCATATGAATTA
>DAINRZ010000413.1:0-3919 GCA_036741575.1 Kapaibacterium sp. (SeqCode) | reverse complement strand
AAATATTGAATATTTCAATGTGTTGGAAAGTTTCACGCGAGAATATCTTTTAATTCAGATAAATTCCACCGGATCAATAAGGTTAACTCTTCAGTAAATCATTGCCAAAGGTAGTTCGTATAGATTGTACGTCAGTAAGAAAACTGTTAATAATGTTTCGATTTCAATACCATTTCAATTTTTTCTTCAATTTGTTTTTCCTTACCTGTGCTCCAGCCAATAGAACTATACCTGAGTTTGCCATCCCTGTCAATAAGGAAAAACGCCGGATAAGCGCTGACAAAATATTCTTTTGCCATATCTTTGGCATTATATAAGATTTCGTATGAGTAATTATTTTCTTTTGCCAGTTTCAGCAGGGCTTCTTTGGAATCGATGGGATAAACGGCCAGCATAGTAATATCCCGGAATTTTTCAGCAATTTCATTCAGGCTGGGTATGGCTGCCAAACAGGGAACACATCCGATTTCCGAAAAAACCAGCAGTATCGGTTTACCGGAAAAACCTTCCAAGCTGACTTCATCACCTTTAATCGTTTCCAATTTCCAGGATGGAACAGGAGCATTCAGCACCAGAGCTTTTTTCTTAAGCCTTGGCGGATTGTAAACGAACTTCATTTTCCCTGGTATGGCTTTCCTCGAAAAATACTTACTGTCCTTGCCATTCACATTTTCAAAATCAGTAAAGAACGATTCCCTGTTTTGGTTCGAAAACGGCTCCAGATGATAAACAGGCAGAAAAGACACTTTATCTATTGCTAAAATTCTTTTCGATTTAAACTCAATCCTGTGGCAAGCCCTGCCATTGATGATACTGTCCTGCAGCAGGATACATTTTTTTACATTACTGTCGGCGCTAAAATATTTAGCCAGCCTGTTAAGTAGAATAGGATAAAGAAAATGACTGCTGAGTACACTCGGTGCTATTGCTTTTGTGCCTCCAAAATCCACCTTTTGGCTGCCGAAATCGGCAGGATGTTCTTTCCTGTTATACAGGCAGACTATACCCTCGCCAAAGTATTTCGGTGTATATTTATAAAATTCTTTGCCGGTATAAACGCAGTGCGACTCCTCCCCTTTTATATTATATAAGCAGCCGGTAAGCGTGTCCACAGGATTTTTCTTCTCGTAACTATCGTACTTAAAAGAATTTACACCTTTCGAAAAGTCATTTACATTGAACACTACTTTGTAATGAATAATATCGTACTTGCCGACGGCTTCGATAAACTTAGAAATAATATCCTCCTTGTCCTGAGCAAAGGATAACTGACCGGATACAAGGAAAAGAAAAATAAATATTCTCATTTCGTTGCCTCTTAAGGAAATTAACATTACTAAAATTAATGCTAATTTCTCAAATCTGCAAATAATTCATAGGCATACATTAAAGTTTAAGTTTGTATTCGGATTAAATTGATAAGAAGTAATTACGACTGTTGGTCGGAATGTTAAGTATCAATGATAACAATTACATACTTAACTATAATAACAATAATATTTAATGTAATGATTATGGTACTATATAAAGCAATTAAATCATGCTGGAATCCAATAATAAAAATCACTTAATTTCGAAGGACTTAATAAGAACCTGATATATTTTCATCTAATTAGACATATTGAAAGGTTCGATAAAAAAGAATCGAAGTAACAAATGGAGGACTGTTTTATGAAAACTTTCTTACAATCATTTATTCTCCTTACTTTGTCTGGCTGTGCGGGTAATATTTATGAATTCTGCCAGATTTACAGCACATCTTCCAACGATGTCAATTTTACCGGGAATGAGTATGTTTATGAAAATCAGGACGTAATTATCTATTATGATTTATGGGATAATAACGGCAATCCTGATTTTACGGTTTACAACAAAACAAACATTCCGATTTACATAAACCTGGAAAACTGCTGTTTTATTGTTAACGGATACGCTAATGATTATTACGGGAGCCGGACATTTACCGAAATGACAACAACTTACCGGACTAACGGCTATTCGACAACAGAGTACTACCGTTACCCCAGAGATACTTCAGATAAAAGGCAGACTACAAAAAATGTAGGTTATTCAACAAGCCATTCGGAAACTACAACAAAAGTATCAGAAAACACTGTAGATTTCACCGAGAAAAAAGTAATTTTTATACCGCCAAATAGTAAGAAAATTGTCAGGGAATACAAAATTTCGGCAGGGTACCGAAATTTTTGCGGATTGATAAAGTACCCTAACGTTGAAGATATTAATACATTAAGCTTTTCAAAAGCAGAATCGCCGGTTGTTTTTTCTAATTATATTACATATAGTTTCGACAGGGAACTCAGGAACCAGAAAAATATTATCAATGAATTTTGGGTTTCGGAGATTACAAACCTGCCCTACAGCCTTACAGTAGTCGAGCAGGCAAAAATCGATGACTGCGGGGAAGCTGCCGGTATGGTAAAAGTGACAAATTACCGTTCAGCCAGGAAGTTTTATTTTCAGTATTAATATTACGACTTTTTCTTGATTATTTTCTCTATAAATAACAGACTTAATGTTCATGAACCTCTCGAAAAGGGGTATGAGGATATTATGGGTTAAGGGGATATTAGAGGGACGGTTCCAATTGGAAATGGAATAAACCATGATAATATTTATTGAGACGCACGCCGTGCGTCTCTGCAGATAAAGTATATACTTGTTTTTAAATTAATTTTGATAAAAAAAGTATTATTTGATTTACTAAATTATTCTGGCCTTCCTTGCCAAATGTTCATTGAGTTTTTTATAGTCCTTTTCTCCAAAAATTCTGTTTACTGATTTCTTATCTACCTCTTTTAATAAATCATTTATCGTATCCCAAGTTAATATACCATCTCTATTTCTTTGCTTTTTTCCTGTAATTGTCTTTTCAATTTTCTTTTGTAATTCTAAATCTAAGCCCACTGAATATCTCGACCTTAGAAACTCTTTACCTGTAATATTAAGTTCTTTTTTTAAACTTTGATTAAGAATTTCTCTAATAATATCATCATTAAATATTTCATTTTTATCATATTCTTTCCAATCCATCGAATTGAAATTGGATATTTTATCTTTAATTATATCAGATAATTCACTATGATATGATATAATTAACTCATGTTTTGCTCTTGTCATTGCTACATACAATTTAGATGCTTCTCGGTGCCATTCACCCCTTGGTAAATCCTCGTCAGGAAAAATATTCTTTTCGCAGTTTAATACAATAACTACATTAAATTCATAACCTTTAGTCTGTTCTAAATCAGATATAAAGATTCTATTATCATCAATATTAGTACTTTCATCAAGGATGCATATATTTGATAATTCGCTTATTTTCTTTACCTGAAAGTAATTTACAGAAGCAACTGCTATACAAATTTTATATTCTTCGTATATTTCTTCATATTCTTTAGCATAATTTATAGCATAATTCAGTTCTTCACTAAAACAACTTGCTTTTAAAATTCTAGGTGGAATTTTAGTCACGATACTAGAATACTCCGGTTCTTTATATTCAGCTTCATTAATATTCCATAATTCTTTTTTGTATGGCTTTATTACAGAATTTGATGCATCAAGTATTTGCTGAGCATTTCTATAATTTTTATTAATAATAATTGACCGCCCCTTAATATCTATGTCAACATCAGTAAGCTTTTGATACTTATTAGTTACTTTTTGTATAAAATCCCCTGCTAGAAATATGTCATTTTCATCTTTTGAAACTAATTTTCTTATTATTTTTAAATCAATATTTCCAAAATCCTGCATTTCATCAATTAAAATGCATCTATATAATGGTTTAATTTCGTTTAAATGCCTTGTAAGAGATTGAGATAATCCTAAATAATCAATGACACCTATATCAATCATTTTTTTTTCCCATCCTTCTAATCCAGTTAATACTTTC
>DAINRZ010000412.1:0-3923 GCA_036741575.1 Kapaibacterium sp. (SeqCode) | reverse complement strand
CCAAAAATATAAAATTTAATTGATAATAATAATTTTTGTAATTTTAAAAATTCTGTGCTAATATTCTATTAAATTTTCATTAGATTAATATTTGGCACAAATTTGTGTATATATACATTTATAATAATGTTAATGTTTAATTGGCTGTGTTTATATGAAGAATAATTCGATTTACCAGAGGCTGCGATATTTGTTCGATAACCTTATGTCAAAAGGGACATTTGCACCAATTCTGCTCTTGCTCGTTTTAGCAATTTTCGTAGTCATGGCGCTTGCCGCAGGTTTATATTTCACCGGACTGTTGCCAAAGGAGGCTGCCAATGGTATCCTGGGTGTCGAGAATCCAGGCGATCCGTCATTTATCGAGGTTATATGGCTTACCATACTGCGCACACTTGATGGGGGCGTAATATCACAGGATCCTCTCAGCCCCGGTTTCTTAGTCTTTATGTTCTTGTCCACTGCCGTGGGTATATTTTTAGTCAGCGCGCTGATTGGTATTATCAACAGCGGCGTTGTGCGAAAACTTTCCGACCTGCGCAAGGGCAGGTCGTTTGTTGTCGAGGACAACCACACCGTTATCCTGGGGTGGTCTTTCCAGGTCTTCCCAATTATCTCCGAGCTTGTTATTGCCAACGAAAACCAGAAGAATCCAAGCATTGCCATCCTTGCCGAAAAGGATAAAATCGAAATGGAGGACGAAATAAGGGCCAAGGTGGGCAACACTAAAAATACCCGCGTGGTATGCAGGACAGGCAATCCGATTGACCTGAGAGACCTTGGAATAATTAACCTGAACACAGCGCGTTCAATAATTATTATTGCACCTGATACCCGCGACCCCGATTCCAATGTTATTAAAACGATTCTGGCTATTACCAATAATCCGCACCGAAAGCCGCTACCGGAGAAATACCACATTGTGGCAGAAATCAGGGACCCGCGCAATGTGCCGATAGCGCTTATTGCCGGACGCGACGAAGTGCAGTTGGTTATTTTCGACCACCTCGTTTCGAGGATTACAGCCCAGACATGCCGCCAGCCCGGCCTATCTGTCGTCTTCACAGAACTGCTTGACTTCAGCGGAGATGAAATATATTTCCAGGAAGAGCCCAAAATTGTTGGCAGGACTTTTGTCGAATCTATGTTTTCTTACGAGACTTCTACTGTTATTGGCCTAAGGCGGCGCAACGGCGATATACTGCTAAAACCGCCTATGGATATGCGGCTCGAAACAGGGGATAAACTGATTGCCATTTCCGAGGATGACGACACCATCG
Organism: Kapaibacterium sp. (SeqCode); assembly: GCA_036741575.1. Taxonomy (GTDB): domain Bacteria; phylum Bacteroidota; class Ignavibacteria; order Kapaibacteriales; family UBA2268; genus DAINRZ01. The sequence continues at coordinate 2,643 of DAINRZ010000412.1, read as the reverse complement.
TGCCCTCCGGCATGACCGAATACGGTATCGATCCCGGCGCTATTCGTAAATCGCCAAAATATGAACCAAGGACACCCGAGGCTACTTTAATTCTCGGCTGGAACAGAAGGGCAAAACTGATAATCAATGAATTGGACAAATACGTTTATCCAGGCTCCAAAATTACAATCGTATCCGAAGATACTATCGTCGAAAAAGAGCTTTCAATATATTGTGCCGACCTGGAAAACCAGACTGTCACTTTCTGGTTGGGCGATACTACTAACCGAAAAATCCTCGATGAACTGAGTATCGAGCAGTTCGACCATATAATTGTACTCAGCCAAACAGAAGAAAAGGATGTACAATCTACTGATGCCAGGACTCTGAACACCCTGCTGCACCTGCGCGATATCGCTGATACAAAAGGACATACTTTCTCTATCGTCAGTGAAATGCTCGACGACCGCAACCGCGAGCTTGCCGAGATTACGCATACCGACGACTTCATCGTCAGCGTCAAACTCGACAGCTTGATGCTTTCACAGATATCCGAAAACAAAGAATTGAAAACAGTATTCGAAATGCTCTTCAGCTCGGGCGGCCCGTCTATTCATATAAAGCCGGCGGAGTACTATGTCGAGTTGGGCAGGCCTGTTAATTTCTATACTATAATGGAATCGGCAAGACAGCAGAACCAGATAGCTCTTGGCTATAAACTGCACGCTGCAAAGCCGCGTTATGAAGGCGATCATATCCTTGCACACGGCGTAGCAGTCAATCCCAAAAAGTCGCACCAAATCTTTTTCTCCGAAGGAGATAAAATCATAGTGTTATGCGACGACTACGACAAAAGACCCGAAGAAAGCCCCGAATACGCTAATTTCGATGTAGTAAAAGATTAGTGCTTGTGAATATCCCTGTGCATAATTCTGCGCGATTCCTTTTGTTTTTCGTCATCGGGAAGTGCAAATAGCCGTTTATTGAGGTTCCTGTCGTTCTCGCTGTCCAGCATATATGCTATATGATTGATCAGGCCCGAAGAGAAAATATTGTTCTTTTCGAATAGCTGCCTGTCGCGTAGCAGGATTTCTGCCGATTCGGCACAGCTGGTGGCCAGTTCGGCAAGCTCCTGTACCGATGAACATTCGTGGATATTAAGCGGTGCATATGAATGCTCGGCAAGAGCAAGCGATTCTTTTCGTTTTGTCAGTCCCCATTCATTTGCAAGTGTTATACCTGCCAGCAGCAGGTGGGTGTTGCAGCTGCCGTCGGGGCTTCTCAGTTCGACTGTCTGCCTGCCAATTTCACCGGACCTGGCCGCTTTTTGCTGGGGATTAATTTTGCCTGCAAGATTGCTGATATTCCCCCATCCGAGAGGGACCCTGATTAGGGCGCTCCTGTTAAGTTCGCTCCAGCACACTTTTGTTGGCGCTTCCTGGTTGGGCACAAGCCTAAGGTAGGAACCCGAAACAGTATTGCCGAAAGCTGTAAGGCTTTGTGCATAATGGCACAAGCCTCCTATGCATGCTTTTGCTTCTTCAGTCAGCATGCCGTCGGCGCTTGCCATAATGTTCCTGCCGTCTTTCATCAGGGCCATGTGCACGTGCATGCCGTTGCCGGCGTGGCCGATTTCGAGCTTAGGAGCAAAGGTGGCAACAAAACCGTGCCTATAGGCTACGTTCCTTATTATCCATCGGGCTAGCACCAGCATATCGGCTGCTTCTTCGATGGGGGCAGGCAAGAACTCCACCTCGACCTGTTCGGCGCTCTTGCCGTCTAATTCGTCAAAGTCGCTTATCAGCCTTTCAATATAGCCAACTTCGTTATGGGCATATTTAATTAGGCCGGTAATCCTGGCCAGATGGCTTGTCATTTCGTTTATCAATTCACCGCTCTTCACATAGGGAGCGCTTGCGTGGTATCCCTTTTGCTTTGGCATAGGGTATGTATTATTGATAAAATTGCCTATCAGGAAAAACTCCAGTTCGCCAAGGGCATAAAGGTCGAGGCCTGTATTGGCTTTTAGCATAGTGTTAGCTTTATTTAGCACATTATCCGGCGGGAACGAAGCAAGTTCGCCCTCTTTGTCGAAGAACCGGCAAATAAAATCCAGGCTTTTGCAATCGAAAGGATTGAGGAATGCAGACTTATACAGGGGTACAACGTACAGATCGGACTTGCCTGTATCGACTATCCCCTTGAAGAGCGACGAGCCGTCCACGCGCTCTCCCTCTGTCAGTATTAGCTCTGCCTGACTGCGGTTGGCTACTGGGATTTTCAGTTCCTTGATTTTACCATCGATTGAAGTATAATGAAAAGTAATACGCTCTATGCCCTGCTTCATCATCACATTGATTAAATCCTCGCGGGTGAAGTCATGGCGCTCTTTGTCGCATAATAAAGATATTGGGTTAGCAAGTGCAAATTCATCGACCTTCGACATAATCTCTCCTATTCTTACGTTTCATATTATTAACAGCTAAACATAGCAAAAAAACAAATTTAATACTTTTTCGGAAGTATTATAAAAGAAAAACAATTATGACAAAAGTTTAATCGATTGAGAACTGTATTTTTTCTCTTTTCATATGTTTCATCGGTGGTTTTATTGTTTATTATTTGGGGGAGTGAATGATGCTTATAATTATGATTAGAATGCAC
>DAINRZ010000411.1:0-3926 GCA_036741575.1 Kapaibacterium sp. (SeqCode) | reverse complement strand
ATATTGGCGGCGAAGAAACCGACAAACTCCGAGAGCAGCTTAAAGAACTATCCGTCAAAGATAAAAACACAGTTATTATCGACCTTACGGATACTGTATTTCTGGCAACACCGACCCTCGGCGTATTGCTTTCGGCCAATGCTCAGTTTACAAAGCATAAAGGCAAAATCATATTGTGCAATGCAAGCGAATACCTTGAGAATATATTTACGATAACTAAACTGACAATGATTTTCCCGATATACAAAACATTGCAGGAAGCAATTGATAATATTTAACTTATTTAATTTTCCGGAAAGAAAAGATTATGGCCCAGACTATTATCAAAGAGAAAGAAAATTACTACGAAATTATATTGACCGGAAGCTATACCGGCGGGCTTGAGACCGACGAACTGCGCGACCAGCTTAAGAAAATTGCCGCAGGCGAAAAAAACAGGGCGGTAATTAACCTGCTCGAGGTGGAATTCCTCGCATCGCCCACACTCGGTGTATTCCTTTCGGCCAATGCAGGATTCCAGAAAACCGACGGCAAGATGATTCTCCTTAATCCCAACACATACCTTGCCGATATGTTTAAATTTACAAGGCTTTCGGATGTTGTCAGCGTTTGCTACAGCATCAAGGACGCCAAAGCAGAAATGGGAATAGAATAAAGGCGCTGCTATTCAAGGAATTGATTAGCTTCTATCAGCATATTATGACGTATTAAAAACAATACGAAGAGTTTTTTGTGCGCTTCGGTGCAATCTTTTGAATTAACAATACTTCTGTAAACTAATTCCGAGTCATACACAAGATTGTTTTCCTCGAGGAACTGTGCTTTTGCCAGGCCGGCCGCCTGCAGGTTGCCAGGTAGTAATTCATTATCTATAAAGGCAAGAGTATCGGCAATAGCAGTTATTTTTTCGTCTGCCATCCTGAATATATAGTATTCATCCGACTTTCCTTTTTTGCACCTGACCTGCCAAAAATAATACTTACCTTTTGCCAGCCCAATTTCGGCAAGATTTAAGGTTAACGAAGAGTCTCTTGTCGTTGCAGAATAGATTTCCCTCTCTATCATGTCCTTGACGACGAAAGTATAATCTTCGCCCGGCTCTTTGGAATACCAGCTAAACGTGGCTATATCGTCTTTGAAATAAGAACTGACGGGTGACCGTACAGCCAGATAATTTCCGAAATTCCTGAGAACGATACCGCTTACGGTGTTTTCGCGCGAATACTTATTATCCCTGAAATAATCTGTATTCGAAGTAATAGTATTATAAACAGTCCTGAAAAACCTGGCTGAGTAACTGCTTTTATCGCTGCCTGGCTTGCTAATATAATCATCGGCCTTATATTCGCCCGGCATGCCTATTGTGATATACTTCCCGCTTTCACGCAGCAGGCTTACTTTCGATTCCAGGCCAAGCTTAATAATATGGCCCGATTCAAGCAACTCTCCTGTTTTAAGATCTTTCCACACGGTTTCGTTTTTATACCTGAATTTCACTTCGCCGCTTCGGGAAAGTACTGTCAATCCATCGGCGGCAACCGCTAAACAAATATTGCAGATTATTAAAAGTAACGTAATAATTGGTTTTGCCAAAAATAACCTCCTATTTGTTTTCAGTAACATTTGATATTTTCGATGCTTCGGCAAACAAACCTATCCTTACCAGGTATCTTGCGTATAATTTCCTGAACTCGGGACTGTCGGGGTAATCCTTCAATACATCTTCGTAAATTTTAACTGCTCTGTTCATTATGTTTATATCTTCGTAATAGGCTGCAAGGTTAACTTTTTCGAGGGGGCTCATATCACTGTAGTCAATATCGCCCACAAGCGCTTCGAGCGAAGCAGCATCATGCTCGGCAAGCCTGCTTATGGAATACTGGTTAGATTTGTAATCCCCGTCGGCGACATACCAATAGTATGTCCTGCCTTTTTCCAGTTTTGCTTCGTCCAGATTGACGGTTATATAGCTGTTGTGCAGCTTCTTGCTGTAAACCTGTTTATTGCCTTCATCGACTATTCTCAGTTCATAAACTCCTGAGCCTTTTCTTTCGTACCACGAGAATTCCAGTTCATTATCGGCGACAAAAGTGCTCCTGGGCATTTTCACCATAATCATATTCCCGTTCGATTCGGCTAGCTCGTCGGCAAGAGCAGCTATAGCAAAGCTTACATCCTTATCGGCCCCGGAGAGGTTTTCCAGCCTGTTTTCAGTCCCCCCGATGTTTATATTCCTGTCCACCGACCCCATGGTGTTCAGGTTATCGTCCTGCCCCGAAGAAAACAGGTTGTTGCTGGCAGTCATCTCTGTCAACACATAATCCTTAAACCTGTCCGAATAACCTTTCTTTTTTTGAAGGTCGGCAGATAATGCCGACACAGTATAAGATCCGGCTTTTTTTATTTCGATGCTTTTCTTAAGCTTATTGTGGTACAATGTTACGATAGCGCCGCTTTTCAGGGTTATCCTGTCCTTGGCTGAAAGTTTGTCGCCCACCTTAAGGGCTGCACTTGCTCCTTTGCCCCCTTTTTGCAACTGGACTTCGCCCTTTTTGGAGAACACAGAAAATTCATCCGATTGGCCAATGGCATGCCCGGTTGCCCCAACGAAAAAAACGATAATAAAAAGTACCAAAATATATTTCATATTGCTCTCCTGCCCCAATTTTCAATATTTTATTATTCAAATGAATATTATTTTTTATTAATTTACGACTGATATGTTTTATTTTCAAGAAAAAGTTGTAAAATTACATTAGAATTGTTGTAAAAACTAAAAAAATACAGGAGATTTATGGAACAGGAAAAATTCCGCGAAGTAATAGCATTTGCTATCGATAGGGAAAAAGAAGCAGTAAAATTTTATGAAGATTTGCAGAAAATCGTCCGCGACGAAGGAGCAATAGAAACACTAAAGGAGCTGGCAGCCATGGAGCGCGGACATATTACAATGCTCGAAAGATTCAAACCGGATGATTCATATATGTTCGAACCCGAAAAAGTAACCGACCTTAAACTGAGCGATTACATGGTGAGTGCAATACCCACAAAAGATTCCACCTTCCAGGATGTACTGGTAATAGCCATGAAACGTGAAGAAGCGGCAAAAAACTTATACCTGAAAATGGCTTCGGAAACACCTAATGAAAACGTTAAAAGCATGTTCCTGAAAATTGCAGAACAGGAAGCAAAGCACAAATTCCAGCTGGAACAGTTTTATGATGATAACATTCTGACTGAAATGTAATTAAAGCTATATTTAATTCCTCCGATTGCTTAAAGTCACCCGAGGAATTCAATCGCCTCCATCGTTACTGCGATTTGCATGTACTTTATTATTTCTGGTATAATTGCCCTGGCCTTTAGAGGCTGTGTGAAAAATGGAAATTCACAATATTGAAAGGTATGTTTTCAATCAAAACATCATTAGAAAATGCCATATAAGCGATTTATGGAAGAAATAATTTTTGGTTTTTTGCTTGTATTTGACTTTTCACACAGCCTCTTTAGGCCGGGGTATGTTTTTTGAAAAAAATCGGGTTTTAGCCAAATTTCATCCCTTGTCATATATTTACTCCGGCTTAAAAGCAGGGTTATTCTTTTTTTCGCTCAGATAACCTCCACTCGAAGGTGAAGACAATCTTTTAACATGAGTAATTCATCCGATTGCTTTAGGTAATCGGATGAAAGAAATTATTAGTAAATAACCATGCTTGTAGTGTAAACTTTATTAAAGCCCTGTAACCTGATTAAATATAAACCGGGGAGCAAATTTCCCGCTGGAATTCTTATCGGGCCTGCCGCCGAACTGCTAACTCTAAGCACGAGGCATTCCCTGCCCTGTAAGTCGAGGATTCTTATATCGGACAGGCTGTGCAAATTATCGCCAGGATATAAATATGTTTAATCCCTTGCAGGATTAGGAT
>DAINRZ010000410.1:0-3933 GCA_036741575.1 Kapaibacterium sp. (SeqCode) | reverse complement strand
TGTCAATATACATGGTTGGCAATTATTGTGTAAACAGAGATTGTGTTAACATTATCCCAAATTAAGCGATAGAAAAGTAAAGTTATTTAAAGACAGTTAGTTACTGAGTTTCTCTAATGAGATTATATAATAAACACTATAGATACGCATTAGCGCAAACCCTGATATATCAATTTGTTAAGAAAATAATTTAAACTCTGTTGCTGATTTTGGATTTATTAAACAGATTTTTGATTTGTTCAATTTTAGTATTGTGATACATTTTACATGATTTCCAATTCGTTTATTTACCCATACAACCGTTATAGTGCCCTAATTAAATAAACCTTCGGGATTTGAATTGTAGGCTTTGTATTTATATACAAAAATTTCGCCTATTGATAACTGTTTATACTTTTTACCAGGATAAACATCCAAAACCTTCAGCCTGATTTTCTTTATATCATCGTAAAAATCAGTACCTAAATCAAACAGTGCCGTCATATAGCTTCCATAATACAAGTCGTTGAAATAATTATAATCTTTGTCCTTGAACTCGAGAATCAGGTAGTTTTTGCCAGTATATTTCCTTAGGGTTTTACTATATATCTCAATTTTCAGAGATTTTATCCTGGGGTAATCGTAATACGACTGCCGGTTGGTCAGATTTCCGTTAATAAAGCCGATATACGAGACGCTGTCTTTGCCAAATTCAATATCCAATGCGGAACCGGCTCCGTTGCCAACAAACAGACCGGTGGTCGGTATCCCGTCAAAAAGGCAAGAAAAGTCATTTTTTCTTATATTATTCTTTGTTTTGAACGATTTAAACCATTCGAAGCCGAATCTGTAGTTTTTGCCTGCTTCGGCCTTATATACATTGTCCATTCTGTATTTTATCGTTAGTTCTTTTAGTTTTGACAGGTTAACATTATTCATCCTGAGTGTTAACACTCCATCTTTATTTTCAAAGGTTTCGCCAAATTCGGTGAAGTATTCGCAATTGCATGATTCTAATTCGCTTAGGTCAATTTGGATATCTAACTCACCAATAATGCCTTCCCCAAAAAGAGAAGCCGGGCTAAAATCATATGTAAAAACTCTGTCGGAATAAAGCAGAAAGTACATGTCGGACATTAAAAAATCAATAACCGTATTAGAAATTGCATACGATACTTTAATATATTTCTCCATCCCCTTGGAAAATAATAGCTTTGCGAAAAACCAGCGCCGAGTGATATCGACTTTGTCATACATTATCATTCTCGATTTTAATTTACCGGGATAAACCAATGAGTCGGCTTTTTCGAATACTTCTAATTCTCCGTTTTCATCGATCAGGGAAAATTCTCTAATATTATCGGGATTCCATAATCCTGCAGGATCGTTTGATTTAGATCTTAAAAAGTAGTCAACAGGAAATCCATAATCGATGCTAATATCCTCGCCTTCGTTTTTCATTGCATATTCTACATTTACGATACTCATGTCCCTGTGGATTTTAATTTTTATCGATTCTTTCAGTATTTTGATGCCTGATACATTCATTGGCATTGGATTGGATGCCTTGTAAACATAACTTGTCCTGAAGGGCATACCGTTAGCAAGCAATAACAAAGGCGCCGAAATATATATGATTACAAATAGTATGCTTTTTTTCATAGTCTTACCGCCGGTTTACTTTAAAAATTTAATATTACTATTATTTACGGCTGCCGGCAAGGAAAATTTAATATAATTTTCAAAAAAAAATCATTTAAGCTAACTCCCGGATGAATGCAATGCGCAGATTTATAAAATCTCCATTAATGTGTTAGATTTAACAGAAGAAAGTCATATTTTTGTTTTATCGGCAATTAATATTTGGTATTGTGTGGAAAAAATTCCCGGATATATTGATAAATATAAATACTATATTTTGGCTTTGGCAAGCTTAGGTGTATATGCTCAGGTTATTGGGTTCGGTCTGGTTTACTGCGATGACCATGATATTATACTGACGTATTACGACAGAATCCGCAGCTTCGGCAATATTTCCGGCGAAATGTTCAGGGGTTACATCGGCACAGAGTATTACCGGCCGGTTATCAATCTATCTTTTATGATCGACGCTCAAATAGCCGGGCAAAATCCCTGGATTTACCATCTTTCGAATATTATATACCACTTACTGTCGGTTTTATTTCTATACAAATTGCTCGAAAAAACAGGAATCGCCAGGCAGGCTGCCTTCGCGGCAGCGGCCCTGTTTGCAGTACATCCGCTTAATGCCAACGCTGTGGCATGGATTGTGGGAAGGAACGATACGATAATGGCATTGTTTTCCATCCTTGCCTTTATAAATTTAATAAATTATTCCATTCATGGTAAAAACCGGTATGCTGTGTTTTATGGGCTTTTCACCCTTTTATCGGCCCTTTCCAAGGAAAGCGGCATATTCTTTATTCCGGTTGCATTCTTCTATCTCGTTATTGTAAAGAAGGAACCTCTGAAATCCAAAACAGTTATTGCAGGCGCGGCGGTTTCGATGCTGGCAGCAGCTCTATGGTTTGCCGCACGCTCGAATGCCGAGCTGGGCAACAGTATAAACAATATGGGCTTTGATGTATTTCTATTTAACCTTCGCGTTATACCGGAATACATAGGGAAATTTTTTCTTCCGTACGACACCTCGGTTCTGGCGACTTTCAGCCTGAAATATACGGCAACCGGCATAATAATCATAGTTTTATTAGCATCCCTAATGGTTTACCTTTCTAAAAGCAGGAAACTAAACTATCCGATGATAATTTTCGGCGCATTATGGTTTGTGTTGCCGCTGTTGCCGACAATGTTTGTAAGCATCATCAATGTTAACGATTGGAACGAGTATGTGGAATGCAGGGCCTACCTGCCAATTATCGGGCTGTTCATAATTATAATTGAATTATTGCCCAAAAATAGCGGACTATTCAGTAGTAAAGCTCTTATTGCGGTAATCGTGGTTTTAGCCGTTTTTGCCGGTATTACAGTGGCAGAAACACGCAATTACAAGGATTCGGCAACTTTCTACGAGGCGGCAATAAGCGATAATCCGCACAAAGCGCTTTTCCATTTCGTATTATCGAGGCGTTACCGCGACGCCGGTATGTATGGCAAAGAAGAACAGTCCATCAGGAGGGCAATGGCCCTTAGGCAGGATTACGCCAAATACCCCTATAACCTCGGAGTATTCTTCTATCGCCACAAGGATTACGATTCAGCCCTGAAATACCTAAACTTAGCCCTGGCCTTGAATCCGAAATATAAAGAAGCATATAAACCGCTGGGAATGATTTATTATAACTCCGGCGACTTCAATTCTGCTTACAGGGTGTGGGAGCAGGCAGGACGCTACCTGCCCGATGCCGCCGAATACGAGGTAAATTCTGCGGCTGCACTGTTTATGGGCGGCAGCTACACCAGGCTCGATTCATTGCTGACTGAATTCAAAACACAGAACAAGTACGAAGCCGAGTTATACGGTTATTTTCTATCTGCTGGCGATAGCTATGCCAAATCCGGGAATTATCGGGTTGCCGTTAGAGCTTATAATTATTGCATCCTGTTAAATTCCAAATATTTGGACCCCTATTTCAAATTGCTTGCCTATTACACCGAAAAAGAGCAAAACAAAGCAAAAGCTCAATATTATTATAATTTTATATTGAATGCCGGGGAGAAAATTCCGCCCGATTTGGAGAAAAAGTATGCAAATCTCCAGATTCAGTAATTGTATGGCTTTCAAGTCGGATGCGGAGCAAAACAATATAAGTGCTTTAATTAATCCTTTTGGTTCTATATCGGTAACTGTGGGTAATTTTTTCTGTCAATGGGGCAAGCCCCATTGTTGATAACACATATTCATGCAACAAGGGAGTTTGCTCCCTTGCAAATCCGGGATGAATCAAAGGGCGCTTTTAACTACTGCTGTTT
>DAINRZ010000409.1:0-3938 GCA_036741575.1 Kapaibacterium sp. (SeqCode) | reverse complement strand
TCAGTATTTTATTATCCACTCAAAAATTACAAATTAATAACTGTTAATATAAAAAAATTTGGGAAAGATTTAAATCCTTTATTACTTACTTTTTGAAATTCATACCATCCCTGCAAAGAAATCTTGCTGTTGTTGAATAAGCTGTAATTAACCACAGCTTCCAGGCCATATGACGTAACTGGATTGGCGGCATAACTGCTTAGAGTGTTTGCTGTGCCTATACCGGCGCTTTCAAAGTTGTAATACCTTAAGCCGCAGCCAAAAAAATTAAATTCGTCTATATTCCTGATTATCATTAGCTTGCCAAATTTTTCGAAATTACTTCTCTGTGGGGATTCCGAAAATGTTTTCCAAAGTAGCTGGCCGTTTTCATAATACTTCAGCTTAATTCCTGCCTGAAGGCTATATCCCGAGCTGATCGGAACAAAAACCGAATCCTTATAAGATACCTGCCTCAGGCTGTAACTCCTGATTCCCGCCGAGGTGACTTCGTAGTCGTAAACTGTGTAATTTGCCAAAATCTCAAATACGGGCGACATGATGAAATACTTGCTCCTTATTCTGAATTCAGGCGACAGCCTGATTACTCTGTTCCAGTAATTGCCTGCACTCAGTTTCGATTTCAGGTTGACAAGGTGGTTCATTGTCAGTTCGGCAGTAACTATTGCCCCGAAATTTTCGGAAAAATCCATCGAATAAGCTGCTGATAAAAACATATTGAACTGGTCGCGTTCGTCGTAATTGTCCCTGCTTGGTGTATCGTACCTGATAATAGACATTGAGTAATCAACACTCAGGGTGTCTTTTGTATGGGTATTCCATTTAGTGGCCGTATTCAGCCTTGTGATAGTCGTAATATTATCCCTCTGGAATTCCTGATTCCTAAGGGCCTGGCTTTTTGTATCATCGAGCCCAAATAAATTATGAACCTTATTCTTCTCGTCTCTTGAATCAAAAGACAACGATACTGTCTGGCGAATATTATCAATCCTGAAATCGAGTGAACCGCTGAAAGACATCCTGAATTCATTAAGGTTCCTGCCTATAAACGAAAGATCGACATTTTCGATAAACTGGCTGTATTGCCTGTCAACGGAATGGTTGCTGATAGTGGCATTGAATCCAGATGTCAGGTTGTCGAAAAACATGAATCCTATCCTGAAATCTGCGCCTAACCTGTCTTCGAACCTTCGTTCGATTGGGTAGGTGCCAGGCGTGATGTAACGTGGCACCAGCAGGTCACGGTCCTGTTTTTTAAAATTAATACTAAGCCCAATATTTGCATTATCGTCATAAATCTTAACGGCATCGGCGTTGATACTAATGTCAATATATTTCCTTCCGTCTCTGTAATCAGTAATTTCGCCCTCGATAAAAGTATTTGTATTGATATCGAGAATACCGATATTGCGGGCAAAACCGCTGAGATTATAAATACCGCCGCTTGTTTCAATGCCGAGCGACTTATTGCTTTCGGCTCCGCCCAGAATGCTCAAATATATTGATTTGCCGGATTTATACGATAAACCTGCTTGTCCGTTCAATCTGCTTAGGTCGTTTATCCCGCTTGATACATTGTCGGAAGATACAAGCAGCCTTTGGTTCAGCAAAAGCGAAATATTGGAGCCCAGGGGCAGAGAATAGTTTATGCCAAGCGACTCATCTTCCCTGAGAGCATTAAACAATACACTTGCAGGCACATTATCCACATATGTATTAGTATATGTTCTTAGCGTGTTCCCTTTGTAATTCTGGAACAGGGCAATATCTCCGTATTTACTGCTTATAAACAAATCTGCCTTTCCGTTAAAAACAAAAACATTTGCAATTTTATCGGCCGAGGCCGATATGATACTCTTCTTTGTACTTCCGCCGGCGGTGCTGTCAGTCTCATAGCCCTGTGCGGCGGCAAAGCAGGAATATACTCCTGTTATTATTATTCCGATTATCGCACTGATATTCATTCCTGCCTGTCAGAGCCTGTTTCAATCCTGCCCCTGCTTTCGTTAATCCGGCACCTGTACTGCACCACTTTCTCTATTATGGCTGCCGGGCTGTCGCTGACGATGATTTTCCTGCCGCTTTTCAGGCTCAGGGTCGTGTCGTGGAACGACTCAACCGATTCAATCTCGTCGGCATTAACAACAATACTCCTCCCATCGATTTTTGTTAACGTTATCATCAGGATTCTCAAGCAATTGTTATTCCAAAATTTATCATTGGCCACCAGCCCTGCCTGTTTCTCTTAGCAGCGCTTCGCGCTCAATTTCCAGCCTGCGTATTTTCCTCCGGATTGTGTCGAGTTCTTCGGGCATCGAATCCATTTCTATCCTCAGCTTGCTGGCTGCCTCGTCTATCAGGTCTATAGCTTTATCGGGCAGGAACCTGTCGCTGATATACCTGTTCGATAACTCTGCCGCAGCCACTATCGCCGAATCGGTAATCCGGACACCGTGGTGCACCTCGTACCTTTCCTTCAGTCCCCTTAGAATAGAAATCGTATCCTCAACTGTCGGCTCGGCAACGAATACCTTCTGGAACCTTCGCTCCAAAGCTGCATCTTTCTCTATATGCTTCTGGTATTCGTCCAAAGTCGTTGCGCCTATACAGTGTAAGTCGCCCCTTGCCAGTGCAGGCTTCAGTATGTTTGCTGCATCCATGCTTCCTTGTGCCGATCCGGCGCCTATCAGGGTGTGTATCTCATCGATAAACAGTATAATATCGCCATTGGAATCGGTTACTTCCTTAATAACCGCCTTCAGCCTTTCTTCGAACTGCCCGCGGAACGATGTGCCTGCCACAAGGGCTCCCATATCCAGGGTAACGACTTGCTTGGCCAGCAACGATTCCGGCACGTCAAGCGATACTATCCTTTGCGCAATGCCTTCGACAATAGCTGTTTTGCCCACGCCCGGTTCTCCAATCAGCACCGGATTGTTCTTTGTCCTGCGCGAGAGTACTTGAAGCACACGCCTGATTTCATCGGCCCTGCCGATAACCGGGTCGATCTTGCCCTCGCGGGCTTCGTCGTTCAGGTGCCTGCCAAACCTTTTGAGTGCCTGGTAGCTGTCTTCTGCATTCTGGCCTGTTACCCTTTGACCGCCCCTGAAAGTAACCAGGCTCTGCAAAAGCCCTTCTCTGGCCAGCCCTTGTGCTTTCATTAGGCCAGAAACATCGGAATCCGACTCGAGTAGCCCCAAAAGAAGGTGTTCCTGGCTGATATACTCATCTTTGAGTGCCTTTGCTTCTCTAAATGCAATATCGAGAGCTTTCGAAAACCCACCGGACATGTAGTGGCTCAGCGATCTGTCTCCGCCCACCTTGGGCAGCCTTTCCAGCATCTCATTGACCTTTATCTTCACATAAGGCAGGTTGGCGCCTGCTTTCTGAAGGATTTGCGGCACTATACCCCCGGCATCCTGCAGCAATGCAGCAAACAAATGCACAGGTTCGAGTGCCTGGTTGTCATAGTTCGAGGCTATTTCCCTGGCCGACTGCACTGCCTCCTGCGATTTTAACGTAAATTTCTCAAAATTCATTTCAATTCAATGTCGTTATACAATCATAACTTAATAAAGAAGGGCTAAATATGGATTTTATTTTATACCTAAAGAAAAACCAAAAAAATTGAAAATAAAATTTGGTGAAATGCATTTTTTCGTTCGATATTTTTTTTTGGAATCCCGGTTTCGCGTAGTAATTAACATAAGTACCAAACCCATTCTCTTGTAATACATATGTATTCTGTATTTTGAAAAAATGGAAATAGCACGGGATATTAATACTCCGGCAGCGAAAACATATAATTTGCATGCCATCGCCGTGAAAACGGGAATCCATCCTGATTTGTTGCGGTTTGTTCGCTGATAGTTTATCCATTTTCGCCCCGCCTAACAAAATATTTAGCCATTTTTGCCCGAAAAAACGCGATTTCGGTA
>DAINRZ010000408.1:0-4000 GCA_036741575.1 Kapaibacterium sp. (SeqCode) | reverse complement strand
CGAAAAAACGCGATTTCGGTAAAATTCCGGTAAACTTTTTCCCGGATTGGTTTTCACCATCGGACGGGACGCCCTGGCATGCAAAACCGACATGATGCCGGTCATCCGATGAATTTCCGGTATATTTACCGCCTAAAAACGAAATTCTTTTCATCCTTCAATCCTAAAATCCTGAAAAACATGGTTCAGACATTTATTTCCGTGAGACGCACGCCGTGCGTCTCACTACAATGTACAAATATATCATATAACATAAAACGAATAACAAATAATAAAATTGTAACATTTAATATAATGCAAATATAATAGATAAAATTTGCATAACCAAATAAAAATGAAAATAAATTTGGTATATTTAATATATGTAACCGGTGTGTGTGGTGCATATACCTTCCAGGATTGTGTTTCGAATCTACCCCAGGGTTAATCCTGGGATTGATGGCAGGGTGTGCGGCAATCGGCGGCTTTAGCCGCCGGCAGAGGTTAAAGAGAGGCCGGATGTGTATTAACCACGGTTTACCAATGAGAAGCATGAGATAGAGGTGCGAAGCAGTAGCCTGTGGTGAAATGCCCCTACGGAAAACCGTGGGTTGATGTCCGGTAAGTTGCAACAGGCGGCTTATGCTCACTGCAGAGGTTACTTCTTCAATCTTCTCTATTTCGCCTAATCGCTGATTATCAAAGGCAAGGATTCATTGATTGTTGCCGTTTTGAGTGTAATAAAATATACACCCGAACCGAGGGCGCTTACATCAACCTGCAAATGCTTTATGCCATAACTGCTGTTAGTTTCGTCGAGTACACAAATCTTTTCCCCGCCGGCAATCAGGTTATTTTCATGATTGATCGTGTTATTCCAAATATGAGGAATGCTTTGCCTGCCTGCTTAAAAATAAAAATTTTAAGTTGCCGGTATTGCTATTTATAATACCTGAGTTCTATCAGTTCATCAAAATACCGAAGTTCATAGTATTTTTCTTTATCATCTGTAGGAAAAGGGTCTCTCTCGAAAATCTTGTATTCTATTCCGGGATAATTTCTTTTCATAAATTCAATTACACCTGGTATCAGGCTGTTATTACTTTCATGCAGTTCATCGGCCCTGGCTACAATTATTACTTTTTTTATACCTGCCGTATTGTTGCCGCTTTTATTATCTTTTAAGTCTTCTTCCTTAAGGTATTCTCTTTTAATAAGTTTACCGTTCCCGGAGGCCACTTTGTGCTTAAACCATCCTTCTTCCCTGTATATTTTTCCGGATGAATCCCAAAGCATAAATTCATATTGCAGCTTGCCTGGAATAGTGTTTCCATACAGCGCTATATTGCTTGTATTGAAAGTTGTTGCCATTCTATTGCCGTCCACAGAACTATCAGAAAGAATTACCTCCCTGCCATATTTAAGGCTTAACTTCCACTTTTCAATTTTTACGCTGCTCTGCTTATCAATTTTAAATTCAATGGCAGGAATATCGAAAACCAGCTTCTTCTCCGCAGTATTCAAACTTGTGTAGTACGATGAGTCGGTACAATTAAAACTAATACCCCCGGGGTAGTTATTATTGTAATTTTCTGCTAATTTCGATTCTGTTAATATATTGTTTTTATTTGCTTTATAGTTTTTAATTAATAGTTTGCGCAAGGTATCGGGCAATCCTATAGCAACGGCATAACCTGATCTTAATAATTCACTTAAAGTAATTGGCGTATTCCTTTTCTTTTTTAGATACTTACCTGTATTACTGATTAGATAGTAATATGAACCAAAATACATATTCCTGTAAGGCGAGCCATCGGGATTTAAATATCGGTCGGGGATTTTACCGGAATGCAAATCATAGTAAAGCATATAATGCATTGGGTACTGCAGCCGGCAGGTTGCTACAGGTATTTCGGAACCGTCCGGTAGTCGGTTACCGTCGAAATCGATTAACGTATAAGCTAAATTAATGTCATTATTATCCTTTAAGTCAATCGTATCGATTTTTATTAAAGTATCCGTAATAACTTTAATATCAGTAATGCTAGTAGTATCATATTCAAAAGTATTCAGGCTGTTTGCAATGTCGGTAACACTGTCCTTAACCGGCCCATAGTCGGTTGTGTCTTTTGGTAGTTCTGTTATCAATGGCTGTGTGGAAGTATCGGGAACGATAATGCTATCGGGGAAGATTGTATCTTTTGCCGGATCGTAGGGCGGCGTCAGGTCGTACCTGATGCCGAGATTAAACCTGTAAATGTTCCAGTCCAAAATATCTAACACCTTATTGAAATTTAGGTTAAAACTAAACGAGGGAATTAGCCTGAGTGTATTTTCATTATTCAATGGCAGCTCATACGAAGCAAAGAATTCCGACCCGAAGAACACTTTATTTTTTGGCGGCAATTTGCCGTTTTCTGCGTTTCTTTCGCGTGATTTAGTATCTACTCCGTTGGAATCAAGGAAAGTCCCCCTTTTTTCCGGTTTTGTAATTTGTTCCACCTGATTAAACCTGTCGATAAATGTCCAGGCAACAAATGGTGCAAACCCGACTTTGAATCTGCCGAATGGCTTCCATGATAAATATGGCTGAAATAATAAGTTATTTATAAATAAGTTGACATAGTGAGTGAACTCTCCTTCCATTATGGTATCGCTTAGCATGTCCATTACAAATATCTTTTCTTTCAGGCTGAATTTTGGTTCCAGATACTGGTATCCCAACGAAAAACCTAAATATAAATCAGAAAAGATTTTGAAATCGTAATAAAAGTTTATCTGCCAGCCGTTGCCTGCCCCTTTCATCGAATCGGGGCAGCAGCTCCTGACGCCGGGCAGTTCCCTGAATTCTGCTTTGTTGGATAGTATTCCATAGCCAATGCTGGCGCCTGCCCCCGACCTGTCAAATTCATAGGGCTTGGCAAAGCATACTCCTGTAAGTACAAGTATTAATAAAATGCTTGTCCGCATTAACTACTATCTTAGCAATTCGACAAATTGCAAGATACTAATATACAGGATTTTAAGCAACTATTTAATGATTGCAAACCGTTTTGTTATACTTGCTGTAGGGGTTTCGAGAACGATGAAATACAATCCAGTTCCCAGGTCGGCCACAGTGAAATCTCTTTCGAAATAGCCTGCTTGAACAATATCGTCGGCTACAACCTTGGAAAGTGTACCGCTGCTGTTGAAAATTGTGATTTTAGTACGCCCGTTTTCGAGCAGATTGAAACTCAGGCTTATATCTTCATTAGATATGTTTGTGATAATAGATAAAACTATTTCCTCTTCGAATGATACTAATCGCGGGCCGCCGGCATTGCAGTAATCAGTCAGGCTGACGATTCCTCCGTTCGAGGTGAAATCAATTTCGGGGTAACTTGGCTCAGACCTTATATTATCGAATCTGACAGTTGTCATCGAGTCATTGCCTAGGCTTACCCTAAACCTGATAACGAGCTGGGTATCTTTTTCGGCATTTAAGTCAAAGTCTAACGGAATCGACCTGATATTGCCTTCTTTGGTGCCGTGGTACTTATCATCGACAGGCTCGAGCAATGATGTATTGAATTTAAGTGTTCCGAAGATACCTCTTATTTCCTTTTCAGCCAACAACTTCGGTTCGTCTATAACAACGGGGATTTCAATATATTCACCGGACTTAGCGACGGCCGAGCCTATTTTAATATCTACTTTCCGCAGATAAGAGGCTTTAATCGATGCAGTCAGCATAAGCTTTATAGTTTTATTGCACTTGGCTTCGGTTACTTCAAAGTATTCTGTAATTTCCTGCCCTGCACTTCCGCCAAGAAACTTTACGGTAATAGGCAAGCTCTGCCCTGCATTAATTTCCCCCTGTCCGCCAACATTTACCTGAAATCTGCTAAGGCCATCGGTTTTCAGTGAATACTTTAGCGCAACTTCTCCATTATTTATCAGGAATATTACTTTTTCGGCAGGAGTATTTGGTTCTAATTCTGGAAAAACAACATTAGTCTGAGAGAATTGGAGGCCTACT
>DAINRZ010000407.1:0-4004 GCA_036741575.1 Kapaibacterium sp. (SeqCode) | reverse complement strand
TATTGGGTCGATTTATTTAATGCGAACGACGTACCTTCAGGCGCAATCCTGACGCTTGGCCAGGCGCTTGACCAACCCCAGGTGCGCTATCGCAATACATTTGCAAGTGTAAATGTTGATGGTATTGGCGATTTCAGGGTATTCAACATGACTGCAAAATTCAGCAAAACACCCGGGACTGTAGAAATGCCGCCGCCAAAGCTCTCGGAGCATACTGCCGAAATACTGGGTGGTCTGGGATTCGGCGAAGATAAGATAAGAGAACTGAAGGGTAAAGGCATAATTTAGCAGGCATATTTGTAGAGGAATATTTATTAACTCGTTATCTCTTATCTACTTATTGTAATCTAATGGTAAACTTTTTTGCCTGGTAATGTAGTTCAAATCCGAATTTGAATGAACAATCCCGAAGCAAGTTTTGGGGTATCGTTGAAGAATATTCTGTTAATCGATGCAAGCTTCTATGCAATCAAGCCCACAATGTGGGATTGACGAATAACCGCTTAATAAAATGAATAAGTATTTATGAAAAACCGATGAATTCCTTGTCTGTCTGCTATTATTGTCAAAGTACCCAAGGAATGCTTCTATATTGATTATCCGAATAGAAATTTATTAGAATCTTGTAATAAAATGTTATAAGATAAAAAGCAAGCTAATAATTAGCTGCCCCTAAATAATAAATTCGCCGTGACTAATATAAATCCTGAAAAATCAATCACTTATATAAAAATTTTTCTTGTATAACTGAACAGGAATATATAATTTTGTATAAAATATTAATTTATATTTAAAAATATTAACTTTATGATTAATTTAGAATCTAATTTAGATGAAAAACCAATATACAGTATAGGTTCAGCAGCACGGCTACTGGATATTTCTGTCCATACCCTTAGGATGTACGAAAAAGAAGGACTGATAATACCTCAGCGCACTTTGGGCAAAAACAGGCTATATTCGGAATACGACATAGAAAGAATACGCTGTATCCGCAGTGAAATTAACAATAAAAAGTATTCTATTCCGGCAATCCAAACTATTCTTTCATTCTATCCTTGCTGGACCGAAATTAAATGCAGTGCCGAAGACAGGGGCAAATGCCCTGCCTACCAAAACGGCGACAAACCCTGCTGGAGCTACAGGCATACCGATAATGCCTGCGCTGGAAGGGATTGCCGCAGCTGCCCGGTTTACAGGAATATTCACTGTGGAAAAATTAAATCAAAAATAATAGAATATATTGATTAATAGTTTGTAGGATAAATTAAGCACAGTTATGAAGAAAATCACAGTAAGTTTGGCCCTGTTGCTCCTCATCCTGATTGCTGTATTCAATTTGCTGAAACCTCGCGAAACTGAGGAATCGAAATTGGTGCAACTTAAAGAAAAGATGATGGCAAAAAAAACGGTCAAGCACGACCACTCGAAGTTTGCCATTCTAAACCAGCCTTTTGCCACACCGCAGGATGTTACAAAAGCTTGCTTATCCTGCCATGTGAACGAAGCAAATGAGGTTATGCATTCAAATCACTGGCGTTGGGAGCGTGCCGAATATATTAAGGGGCGTGGGGTAGTGTATTTAGGCAAGAAAAATGCTATTAATAATTTCTGCCTCGGCGCCGAAGGCAACGAACTTGCATGCGCCAAGTGCCATATCGGTTATGGCATGACTTCGGCTAAGACCTTTAATTTTAACGATTCGACAAATGTGGACTGCCTGATATGCCACGACAACACAGAGACATACGCAAAAGCGCAGGAAAAAGGCGGCAGGCCTGTCGATTCGCTCAATTTTACTATGATTGCCCAAAAGGTGGGCAAACCAATGAAATCGAACTGCGGAGTATGCCACTTCTTTGGCGGTGGTGGAAACAACGTTAAGCACGGCGATCTGGAAAAAGCTCTGTTCGACGCAACAAAGGAAATTGACGTCCACATGGCGGTTGACGGTATGAACATGGAATGCGTCGATTGCCATACTGCAAAAGACCACAATATCAAGGGAAAGATGTACTCACTTTCCTCGATGAACAGGAACCGCGCATATTGCGAGGATTGCCATACGGATTATCCCCACGATGAGGATATCCTGAACAAACACGGGATTAAAGTAGCCTGCCAAACCTGCCATATTCCAACTTATGCTAAAGTGAATGCTACAAAAACCGAATGGGACTGGTCAACTGCTGCAAGGCTCAAAAACGGCAAACCTTACCACGAAGAAGATGAAGACGGCAACCATACCTATTTATCAACAAAGGGAACATTCAAATGGGGAAAGAACCTGCAACCGGAGTATGTGTGGTTTGACGGGACAGCAGACCATTACCTGCTTGGTGATAAAATTAAGGACACAACAAAACCTGTTGTGCTCAACCAACTTTTCGGTTCTTATGATTCAAAGGATTCAAAAATTATACCCACAAAAATAATGAGGACAAACCAGTGTTTCGATCCTAATTACCTAATCCTAACCGTACCCAAACTGTTCGCGCCTCATCCGGGCGAAGGGGCTTTCTGGAAAGATTTCAACTGCCTGCGCGCACTCGAAGTGGGTATGAAGGAGATAGGATTGCCTTTTAGCGGTGAGTTGTCCTTTATTAACACTCATTCTTATTGGCCTGTAAACCACATGGTATCTACAAAGGATAAAGCGCTGAAATGCATCGATTGCCATACCTCAGAAAACGGCCGGCTGAAAGATGTTGCCGGATTCTATATGCCTGCACGCGACAGCAGCCCTATTATTGAAACAGCAGGTATTGGGCTGATATTTGTCTCGTTTTTGTTTGTATTTATCCATGGTGGTGTCAGAATTGTAACCGGAATTAGAAATAAAGGGGAGGTAAAATAATGAAAGAGAAAGTTTATATTTATAGATCATTCGAGAGATTTTGGCACTGGATGCAGTCGCTGTTGATATTTTTCCTGGGCTTCACCGGATTCGAGATTCATGGCTCATTTTCCTTCTTCGGTTACGAAAATGCAGTAACATACCATAATTTTGCTTCTTACGCATTTATTATTCTGATTGTATTTGCAATTTTCTGGCATTTTGCTACCGGCGAATGGAAACAATACATGCCGACAATGAAAAATTTGAAAAGCCAGATAAATTATTATCTGTTTGGAATTTTCAGAAATGCTCCCCACCCAACCAAGAAAACTGTGCTTAGCAAACTTAATCCCCTGCAAAAACTCGTTTATCTTGGGCTAAAACTCTTAGTGATACCTGTAATGGTTATATCCGGGCTGATTTATATGTTTTACCGATATCCACAGAGTGGGAATATAGGCGTACTTAATATTAATTCGATTGAACCGGTGGCACTATTCCACACAGCCGGGGCATTCGTGCTTGTTGCTTTCGTAATTGTACATCTATACCTGATTACGACCGGCTCTTCGGTGACTTCGAACCTGAAAGCTATGTTGACCGGCTACGAGGAACTGGAAGGGCACGGAGATGATAAAAATCCCGGATTAGATAACGAAAGAACTATAAAAAATGCAAAATTTGAGGAGGTTGCCAATGGTTAGCAAAGATTATATGAATCCGTATATGGCAGGATTTCTGTTAGGGCTATTGCTGCTCGTAACAATATTTATCACCGGCAGGGGCCTGGGTGCCAGCGGCGCGGTAAAAAGCGCTGTAATAGCAACCGTTGAAACTGTTGCACCGGAACATACGGAAAATACAAAATATTATCTGGAATACTCAAAAGAACACAGCGGCAGCCCATTGAAAAACTGGCTCGTATTCGAAGTGATTGGCGTTATTATCGGCGCTTTCATGTCGGGCCTGGCTTCGAACAGGTTGAATTTTACGCTCGAAAGGCCTGAAAAAGTGAAAAGCAGGGCAAGGATTATCGGAGCGCTGACCGGGGGGCTGCTATTTGGTTTCGGCTCGCAGCTTGGCAGGGGTTGCACCAGCGGTGCTGCGCTAAGCGGTATGGGCGTTATGTCGTTTGGAGGGATTATCACGATGATGTTTATTTTTG
>DAINRZ010000406.1:0-4017 GCA_036741575.1 Kapaibacterium sp. (SeqCode) | reverse complement strand
GAATTAAAGAAATAAACAAAACAGGTTGCAACAATCAAAATAAATATTCCGCATTCGTTTGCGGCATACCCGGCACCTACGATACATATTTCTATTACGAAGCTCTGCTCACTATCGAAGGTTTGCCTGACGACCTGTTAGTCGACGAACTGACAACCCTGGCATGTGAACTGTGGGTAAAACGGCAGTCCGACGATCCTAACGATTATCCGAACGGGCGTTTATATTCCAGGCTCGGCGCCGTCGCAAACAAGCAATATTACTATACAGCGCCGGATTATGATATAGTTGTGGCAAATTTTAATCTTAAATTTATAATGCAAGGCTACGACGTTATTACTTTAGAATCAGGCGATTATATCTATTTAAAAGTAACAGGTTCAGGATTTTACAACGCCTTCGGCCAATATGCGAGTATCAACTTGCTAAGTGCCGAAAATATCGGGCGATGGTCTATTGAATATCGTAATTACAAATCAGAAATCATTAACGATCCAATTAATACATAGGAGTTTATTATGACATACAATATGCCAATAGCTCAGACAGGCGATAACCTCGAGATATACGAAAAAATATTAACCGTAAGCGACGGCACGGCCTACACTGCCGGCGATAATGTAGGCGAACTGCTGGAGATTAGCACCGCAACCTGGGACGCTGCCGGTACGGGTAAAGTCGTATCTTTCGGTATCGTGGAATATGCCGCCGCCGGAGAAACTTTGCAAAAATCAGGATTTAGATTATATCTGCAAAAAACTACTTTCGATTCGGGGCTTGACAATGCGGCCTTCGATTTGACGCTGCCGGCAAATGCGCTGGATATAATCGGGATTGTGGGCAGCATCGCCGGCAGTGATTATACAGATATAAACGGCACGGCAGATTATTCGTTTGCACGCAAAGAATGTAATTTTGAGTTCGGCAACAGGTCGGATAATACATTATACGGACGTTTAATTGCCGTCGATACGCCGACTTACGACACTACGGCCGGCAGTAGGTTGATACTTAGAATTGTGATTAAAAGGAACTAAATATTTGCGGGGTAGGGGAAATGGTACCCCGCAGGGTTCATACCCCTGAGGTTGTCGGTTCGAGTCCGGCCCCCGCGACTAATCTTTTTTCGGGATTACAAATTCAACCGATTGCCTGTCTTTTGTTAAGGTTATAATTGTTTGCCCGGTATGCTTCCCAGAATTATAATGAAGTGTGTTTTCACCTTTTTTTGCTTTTAAATATACTGTAGAATCAGTTAAAACAATAGATTGTGACATTGTAGAATCAGTAAGCATTATTGTTACAACATATGCTTCATTATTAAAATTCTTTACTATAATTTTGTAATCATCTGATGGCTCGGTAGAGCAGCTTATTACAAGAATTGCCAAAAAGAGAATCAAATATTTCATAAAACGCCTTTCATAAATATGGTAATTTATTATTAGGTTTGGTAACGACAAATTTACAACCGAATAATTTCTCAATCCCATTACGTATATCCCAATATAAAGAATTCCCGGAAGGTGTGTTGTCGTTAAAATAATTTTCGACACCCCATAATCGGACAAAAGAACTTGCCAATATTCTTTCGTCAATTACCTGAACTGTCCAAACAACATCGTCATTTTGTGCTGTTTTAAGAGTTGCTACAAAATAAGCATTGTCATAATCTTTATATGTAATATTAAGCCCTTTAGATGCGATAAGAGCTTCGATTTGTTTAATGATTTTTAAAGAATCGCCCTTAACCTTAGCTTCTAATTGATAATAGTCAGTATCGGACAATGCTCTGTGCATTTGGCTCATGGTACAAGAAGAAATAATTAGTACAAATAAAATGACTAAATATTTAACCATAAAACACCCTCCAAAATTATACAACACTTTATACAGACAAATTTACAAAGAAAATATTTTATTTATCCCAGGCAGATTTTATTTTTTTCATAGCCTCCTGTTGAATAATCTTAACATATAAATCAAAACTATTCTTTTGTTTATGGCCGGTAACCGGCATTATCATTTCAGGGATTACACCCGATTTAAGCATAAGAGTAATAAACGTCCGGCGTCCGGTATGTGAAGTCACAAGCTGCCATCGTGGTTTGATTGTGTCGGTTCTTTGCAAGCCGTGATAATTGACAGTCTTTTCATCATTCGTTATTCCTGCAGCCTGGCATAAGATTTTTAAATATTGATTGTATTTTTGATTTGAGATCTGATTAAAATTATATGTTTCCAGGGCGGCCCTCAGCCGGTTATGAATCGGAATAATAATTCCACTGTCTGTTTTCATTGTCTGTAATCTTATTTCTGAATTATCAAAATCAACATCGGATTTATTAAGATTGGCAAGGTCGGAATATCTCAGTCCTGAAAAACACTGAATAAGGAACATAGATTTTACACCTGCGAGCGTTTCAGTTGTCGGTTCATAGTTTTGTATCAATTCCAATTCGGACATCGTCAGGGCAATTGTACGGCTGTTTTTTTTGTTAAGGCTCGAATTCTTTAAAGTCAGTAACTCTGTATTTACTTTGCAGTATCCGTTACGAACTGCCCACAAGACAAATGTTTTCAGATACTTGAAATTTCGGATAGCAGTGCCGTTTGTAATGTTTTTATTATGGATTAAGTAATTTATAAAGTCCTCAGCAAATTCAGAAGTAAAGATAGCGTAAGAATCTAATTTGTTCATTTGCAAATAATCTGCAAAGTGGTTCCTGCAGGTTATATATCTTTTGATAGAATTTTCCCTTAGCTTATTGGATTGTTTAAGTCCTGAAATATAATCGTCAAAGTTAGTAAGGATATTATCCGACGGGCGGCGGTTCAGCAATTGGATTAATTTCTTTTCTATCATTGCCATATTGATTATTGAAAGGTTATCGTAGAAGTAATCCTGAATTTCGTTACGGATACCGTCTAAATATTTGTTCACCTGGAATTCGTAACGATAGCCGCGCCGGGGACGTTTGGCCGCAAAGTCCCAATATTTAGCGTCAATGGTTAAACCTGTTGACCTTAATAATCTTTTATCGTCACAATGCAAAGAAATTTTTATATTTGCATTGCCGATTTTGGCCGACAAATAATAATTGACAGATATTTTCATAATTACATTTTCCAGAACACTTATTGATTATTAAACTTAATAATTGCAGATTTAAATTGCAAAATTATTTTAAAGATACCGATAAATGCAAAGAACTCAACTTTTCACCGGGAGCCAATAAGCAAAAAAATGTATATCGGCAAACCTGTCTGGCGTACTAACAAATCGGTTCAAATACCGTGCCAATTCTATACGAATTGGCATTTTTATTTTATGCTCTGGAACACTTTTAAAAACAAAATAAATTTAGCAGGATTTTATAAATTGGTACGTTATTTGTTATGTTCCAAATTCCATGCCAAATTTTAGGAATACGTAAAATATTCAAGAACATCGGTAAAATCAAAATTATTTTTCAAAAAATAAAAAAAAAATTGCAAAATATAAAAAAAAGATTTGGAACGTACCAAATTATTTTGTATATTTGTATCAAGTTATTTGAATGATTTGAAATAAATATAAAGGAAATGAAAATGAGTTTTGAAATGACACAGGAACAAAAATTAGAATGGGCTAAAAAAGTTGTTGCTTACGCCGAAGGCAAAAAAATGAGTGACTTTTCAAAAAGTTACCAAAAAGAAGTTAGAAACGCCCGTGCAATAGTTGCCGCCGCAGGTAAACCACAGCTTAAAGTTAACAGCAATGAATACCTTGAATTATTGAAAGGTTATACAAACGAAGTTAATTCGACATTCGATAAACAACAACGTGACATGGCATTGCAGGTTGTGCAAGCCGTATCAATGTTAAAAGGTTTCGCCGCCGACGTTGCAAGCAGTGTTTTAAAGTATGGCAAGATGTCCGACAAACAGGCTTTTGTAATAGCTAAGGCAGCTCAGGAATCAGGTAAATTTGAGATAAAAAATAATATGTTGTATGTTAAATAAATTTTGAAAGGT
>DAINRZ010000405.1:0-4048 GCA_036741575.1 Kapaibacterium sp. (SeqCode) | reverse complement strand
CGACAGTGTAGGTAAACTGCTAAGCCTGTATAAATATGCTGCCTTAGCCTATGTCGGCGGCGGTTACGGAGCCGGCGTTCACAGTGTGGCAGAGCCTGCCGGATATGGTATTCCCTTAGCTTGCGGGCCAAAACATACTAATTCCCACGATGCTGTTAACCTACTACAATCGGGTGCGCTTTCCATAACCGGTAATACTTCGCAATTTCTTAACTGGCTTGAAATGTACTATGATTCACAGGAAAAACGACAAACAGCCGGTAAAGTAGCAAAGGATTATATTTTTGTCAATAAAGGGGCGACTGAGATTATTGTGAACAGGTTAACGGAATATCTCAGTCTCTAAGATTCCGATTTAATTAAACTAAGGAACTGGGATGATTTTTTAAATTCTTCTTCCAGTTCGAATGTAAATGTCTCTACGTCAAGATCTGAAAGGTCTGGATAAGAGTTGCACAAGACTTTCCATGACTCTTCGTTTTCAAATTCAACAATATTCATACCTTCGTAAATATCAGCTCCCCACATTTCGCAAAGCAGGTCTGCAAACCTTACGATAGATACTATTTCCCGGTTTTCGGGAGCTTCCGAAGGATTGGAATGATAAGTAATAATATGAGTCAGCTCGGCAGGCAATTTCCACATCTTAGCAATGCTCATCCCCACTTCCAGGTGGTCTGTATCGAATAATTCCCTCTCGGCATCGACATCGAGCATTTTTTTCTCAACAATAAGCTTAATAACTTCCAGGTATTTAGCCGAATCGAACTGAAGCATTGCCAGCTTTCCGATATCGTGCAGTAGTCCACCGATAAACTCATTTTCTTTGAAAAACCGTTTTATCTTGGTAGCAATACTTTTAGCAACAATACCGGTGCAGGACGAATGCCACCAAAATTTCTCCATAATCCCTGCAGCCTGCTTCTGGGAACTCATAAGAAAACGCGAGAATATCGATACACCGAGCACAATATTTGTCAGCCGGTTCAATCCGAGAGTAATAATCGCCTGCTGAATAGAGTTAATTTCAGTCCTTGTGGCGTAAAGCGGCGAATTGGCTACTCGCAGCAGTTTCAAAGTCAATGGAGCATCCGATTCGATTACCCTGGAAATATCCCTGATATCGATATTGTCGTCTTCCAACAACTTAAGCACCCTTGCAGCAACCGGCGGCAGAGTTGCGAATTCCTGAGTTTCTATTAACGCTGTTACTGATGGCATATAATAATCAAACTTTTCCTTCAAATACAAAAATATTTATTAAATATCGTTAATTAATATCACAAACTTTAGTTATTTTATTATTCAATTTACTAAATATATGTTTTTTATAAAAATTAATTAATCAGGCTTCTCAATTAAAGCCAAAGCAACAGAAGATTCGCCGTCCATATAAATGTTCATTAATTCATTATCTCCTATCCTGATAACCTTTACTGTACCAGAGTATTTTTCGAAATTAGGAAGCAATTCATGAAGCCTGTTTGTGCTGTTAATAAAAAAACTTTCCCTGAAAATGTTCTCTTTCTTATCAGGATACAGTGGAAGGTACATAATATTTGCTTCGACGAGGTCCTGGAAAAAATGGGTACCGAAAGATAACTCGGGGACATAACCGTGCTTTTGGCGTGCAACTTCGATAAGCATAGAGGAGTTGTTTATATCACTATAAATAACTGGCACGCCAAGTTTAATATCTCCTCTGCTGCCCCAGCGCCCAGGCCCTATAAGAATAAATCTTTTCCTTGGCAGCATTCTGTTGAGCAGTCCTACGATTTTTACTATTTCATAAATATCGTTGGCAGTAGGCAGGCTGCTGAATGAATTACCGTCTATATAAACAACATATTCAATATTTTTTACTAATCCGGTATTTACGAATTCTCCTGCGGAGAAAATAATCGATTCTTTTGGAATACCGTGTGGTATCCTGATTACATTGTGCTTCGAAAACCTGCTTTGCGGCCTGCACTGCAGCAGGTAGAGCTTCTCGCCGTCCGATGCGAATTCAACATCTACCGGGCTTTGGAACGCTTCCTGTAGCTCGAGTAATATTTCTTTAATCTGAGGAATGAACTTAGTGGTACTAACTAAATTGTTAAAAGTTATTACCAGTTCTTCCTTGCTGAAATCAGCAATTGAACTAACGGGATCGACAATAGTGCCACTCCTGTAAAATGATACAATTTTCTCTATAGCCGGTAAAAAGCCCTTTCCTTCAGCAATGAGGTCAGAAAACTTGATAGTTTCAAATCGGTTTTTATCCATGTTGATTACATCTACATAATGCTGTGAATACCTTAGCAGGTCATCTGCCATACTGTTCACCTTTAGCCCTGGTTGCCCGGGTGATATCAACGTTGGGTAATCGTTCATAGTTCTATCGACAGCACGTGTGCCCAATCCTGCCACTATCCTGATAACGCCGTCTTCGAGCCTGAGCCTTGGCGACCACCTGAATTCATTATAGCTATATGCTACTCCGGCAAAACTCGGCATGAAATACCTGCCAATCCTATTGCCGACAACTTCCTGGATAAGCACCCCCATTTCTTCCCTGAAATCTATTAGGCCTCTTTCTCGCCTGTACTCGATAGGGTCTGGTCCGAAGGTTGAAGCAAATACCTCGGCAATGGCATTTATTAACGAAGCCAGCCTCTCTTCCCTCGTGCCGATATTAGTTATGAACAAGCTTTTGTATTTGCCGCTGAAGGAGGCTTCGAAGCTGTCTTCGAGCAGGCTCGAGGAACGTACTATTAGTGGTTTGCCGCTCATTTCATCGAGTATTTTGTTGAATGCAAACAGCGATTCGGGCGGAAAATGCGAGTTCTTGAATATATATTCAATAAAGGAATATTCGTTTTTAATTGTTTCAGGGCTTTCGTACTTTGTAAATACAAATTCTTCCAGCGCATTATAATGGATGAATTCAAGTAATATGTCCGAGGTTAAAAATCGGCTTTTTGGCGTAAATACATTATCGAAAAGAGGATTAACTTTTTTCTTATGAAGCAGTACCTGCCTTGCCAATATCAGGCCTGCGCTTTTGCCCCCAAGTTTGCCGTTACCGTTTGCCGGACCGTAAGTCCTGTCGAGAATTTTATCCATCTCGCTAATTTTTATATATTGCTTTGCTATATTAATATACTGAAGATTATCTGAAAGGAACCTGGAGATAAGACCTACGCGCAGCCCAATGACCTCGTCGTCTATCACTCTGTATGTCCCAGGATTGAAAATACCTAAATATCTGCGAACAGCATCGACTACATCCGTAAGCGGTGCGTTTCGCTTTTCGAGCAGCCTCGGCAGAAAGCTCAATTGCTCCTGCTGAATCCATGTGGATATATAATCTGTTATCTCTGTATCTGATAAGTAATTATCGGCTATTCTGAATATCTCGTGGTAAATCTCTTCAGCTTTGAAAGGGCTGCCTTTGGGCTTTGGCCAGTTTTGCCCAAAACTATACTCGTTCGAGGGCACTTGTATTGTTGGATTAAGCTGTTCCATGAGCGACTTAATTTCATCAATCCTCATTTTATCAAGCAATGTAATCATTTTGCGGCACACCCTGAAAAGCAATGCGTTATCATGGTAAACAAGATGGTCGAGAATAATCTTCCATTCTGGTTTCATGGGAAATGAGCGTTCAATTTTTTTAAGTTTCTTCATATACGATTTATTCTACTTATAACATTAATTCTTATAAATATCAATGAAATAAGATTACAAAACGATATTGTACCGTAGTTAATATTGTATTCCAATTTCAAAAATTAGTAAAATATAATATAACTAAAAATATTATAAATTCTTTAATTCTATCGACAAAGAAAATTAGCCTATAAAGCCTTAACAAATAGTGCCAAAAGCAAAGTGGTTAGAATTTATAAATTTTAAGCCTGTATATCCAGTCATTAATATTTATATCGAGGTAATACAGGCCTGCCGGAAGCATACTAATATCAATATTAAGGTTATCATTATTGATTTGGTTTCCTTTTATCGGCATGAGGTCAGTAACATTTCTTCCAAGATAATCGATCAC
>DAINRZ010000404.1:0-4053 GCA_036741575.1 Kapaibacterium sp. (SeqCode) | reverse complement strand
CGAGCGACATATGGAAAGCGCTTTTGAAAGCGTTTTCGACCGTTCCGTAAACCTTTAGTTTGTTAACAAGGTCGCCCACCTTCTCGGCGCCGTATTTTTCGGCTACATACCAGTAAAAAGTCTGCCCGCCCCGATAGGCATAATAACCATACAGCCTTTCGAGCCCTACGAGCATATCACTTAGCGAAACATCGCGCATGAACATATCTGTCTCTGTATTCATATTGCCTATACTTTCCCATTCGGCAAGGCCTTCGTTCATCCACAAAGGAAATTCCTGCCGTTGGCCTGTGGCAAGAGCGCTCTGCAGGGTGCCGCCATAGAACATGTCGTTCAGAACGGCATGGACAAGCTCGTGGTGAATTACGTGCTTGAACTGGTATTGTTTGCCTTCGAAGGGCAGCACCACCCTGTTCTTCATCAATTCCGTTACACCGCCCACACCTTCGGGCATATACTGGTATATTACATTTGTCTGCTGGAATTCATTGTGGCTTTTGTAAACTATAAGCGAGATTCTTTTATTTATTTTATGGTTAAGGGTTTTCTGTATCGATTTCAATGCATCTTCGGCCCAATTTGCTGCAGCCTCGGCCAGATATTTCGTATCGTAATAATAAACATCGAAATTCGGCGATTGTATATATTTCCATTCGAATTTTCTGTATTGCACTTTGTTTTGCCCAAACTGCGAAAAAGATGCAGCAGACAAAATGAAAAACAATAATATTCCTGTGCTGATAAACCGTTTATACTTAAATATCATACCTTTTCCGTTTTATATTACTTACTTTAGAAAATGTTTATAAATTAGACGTCCAATTAATCTATTATGTTTTGTAATCAGGAAAAAATTTCACAAATTATCTGAGATTGATTAAATTCTTAACATTTGGAATAAGAGAATTCAATGAATAATCTTAATTTTACCTTAATAATTATTTGGTAGTATAAATATTAATATTGAAATATGATAAGTAAAAGGAATTTCGTATTTATCCTATTGGGAGTTCTGGTTGTGTCTATTGCGGGTTCATTCCTGTGGTTCTATCTCGATATCAAATCCAAGCTGAAGGAAGCAAAAACTGTGAAATCAGAAGCGTTGGATATCCCCGAAACAGACACATTACCAGACGGTACCATCGTGCACAACGACAGCCTGATAGCCGGCAAGCTCGACTCGCTCTCGAAAGAAACAGATAAAATCAGGGCGGGGCTTTCGGGAGACAGGATTTCTATCCTGATAACCGGTGTGGACTCTCGGCTTGGCGTCAAAAGCAAGCGCGCAGATGCCAACCACCTGGTAAATATCTGGTTCGATTCTGCCATGGTAGAAATTATCTCAATCCCTCGCGGCTCCGATGCCCCCGACGAATCGCATTATATTGCCAACCTTAGGTCGATAAAAGGGCCCGAAGCATACCGCAGGGCTGTATGCAAGATTGCTTCAATCGACACTATCGACTACCATATAGAATTTGGGCTGTCGCAGGCCATCGGGCTGATTGAGCTTTTGGGATTCAAAGACAATGCCGTCCAGGTGCTGCGCACCCTGCGCTCGCGCAAAGTGTTCGGCCCCGGAGATTACCAGCGATCATATAACCAGGGCCAGTTTATTAGGCAAATGATTTTAAAATTGGCTCCTTATGCAGAAGATATGAGCACCGAAATAATGATTCGCGCCGGGCTTATGCTGTTGGATACTGAATTGGAGTTCTCCACGGTAAAGGAAATTATATCCCGCCTTAGAAAAAAGGGGTTCCCCCGAAGCCCGCGAGATGTAATTGTCAGGCTTCTTCCCAAGGTAAGCCATAAATTACTCCAGTTTAACTGGGCCGAGAAAAAGGGATTCGATTCGCTATACAAATTGATTGCAAGGCGCTCGAACAGCCTTACCGGCTCCGAAGATTCCGTCAGGGACAGAAAGCTCTACAGCAGCGCCAGGGTTTCGGGCATTATGAAGGCGAGGCTCCAGGGCAGGATTAAAGACGCGAAAGCTATGGCCGGCAAGAATCCGAAGGGTGTTGTCTCGGAACTGGAAACACCGTTCAGGCAAAGGGCATGGTATCAGGTATATGATATTGAAACAAGGCTGAAAATTGAGAAAGAAATATGCACACTGCTTGCCGATGCTTACGACAAAACAGGGCGCAGCGCCGATGCCGCCAAGGTTAGGAAACTATACGAAAACGACCTGAAAACCGTTGAATTATTAAAAATGAAAGAAAGAGGAAAATCAAAATAAAGGGAGAAAAATATGCTGGTTAAAAAAGCTGTGACTTCGGAGGGCATTAATGATACTATTGCCCGAAGGTGGAGTTGCAGGGCGTTCAATATTAACAAGCCGGTGCCGAGGGAATCGATTATTTCTATTTGCGAGGCAGGCCGATGGGCGCCTTCGTGCCGGGGCGACGAACCCTGGCGCTTTATTGTTTGGGACTTGTACCGCGACAGGGAAGCTTATTTAAAAGCATTCGCCTGCTTAGACGAATGGAACCAACGGTGGGTGAAAAATGCGCCAGTAATTATAGGCGTATTTGCCGATACAAAATTCAGGAGGGGCAACGGCAACCGCTGGGGGCAGTTCGATACAGGCGCAGCTGCCATGAATATGTACCTTCAGGCTGTCGATTGTGGTTTGATGGCACACCCTATGGGAGGTTTCGACGAGGAAAAGATTAAAATAGCTTTTGCTATTCCGGGGCAGTTCACACCTATGGCTATGATTGCAGCCGGCTACCAGGCTTCGCCAGAAATTATTGATGACGACGGGCAGCGCAAATCGGAAACTGCCGAAAGGAAAAGGCAGCCGCTTGGCTCATGTTTCTTCGATAGTCAATGGGGCAACGGCATCAGTTAGTCAGGTTTATTGAATAATTACCGGGATAATCCTTATGGCCCTATTTACATAAGTTATCTCTAACCTTATGAAATACAATCCTTTTTCATAGCCTGATAAATCTGCGGCTATAGAATATTTTCCTGCGGGATAATTCGTGTGAATCAAAACATCCGTCACCTTTCGGCCAAGGTTGTCGTATAAATCTGCGCCAACGCCGGCTTCGAATTCGGTTTCGAATACCAGCTGCCCCTGCCCGTCAACAGGATTAGGGTAAAATATGGGATTATTTATATTGCAATTAAGTTCATTTACTTTAGTAATTTCACTGTTTTTTTGGCAGGGAGTACCCCCGATTGCTGATGAAACATGCCAGTTCCCGGGCAACTCGTTGTCTGAATCGGGCTTTGCAAGCTCTAGGGAATATCCCTTTCCGTCGGCTTTTTTGTCCCAAGGTTCACTATTAGAATATACGACGATATCGACAAGGTTTCCTTTTGTGTCAAATAGCCTTATAGCGTCGTCCCTGCCGAACCCGAAGCCGGTATTGCCTGCCAGCAGGCAGGTTTCTCCGTAAAACTCCCTGAATACGGACGTATCTTCTGAAATTATTAAATACTGGCGGGGCATTAATACAGTTCCCGGCTGAAATTCAAAAACATGGCCGTCATCGCTATCTTTTATTTCCCATGCAGTTAAATCAGCGGGAAAATCGGAATTATTGAACAATTCAATCCAGTCCCTGCAATCGTTATCATCGGATGGCTTATACATTATTTCATTTATAACTATTTCACTCTTATTAGCATCATCATCTTTTACGAGCACCGCCAACAGATTTATTGTGTCCTGCCCGGCCACCACCCTGCAGTTCAAGCCGTCCTGCTCGCCGCCTAACCATTTGACGAACCTGTACCCCGGTTTGGGAATGCATAGTATTTCAACGGGGATATTGCGGAAATAAGTCCCTTCCCAGCCGTCCTGATCTATAACAAGGCTATTGACTTTGTAAGTGCACGAATTGCTTGTAAATGGCCTGATTTTTAGTTCGGCAGTTCCTGCAAGCCCATATTCGGAAGCCAACTGGGAGAATATATAACCATTCCTTTTGGATAAAAAATCTTTCATCAATTCCAGTTCTTTCTCCCAATTAGGCAGTGATTTTTCCCATCTTTCTTTATGTTTAGGGATTTCATCTCTAATCTCGGCTATCA
>DAINRZ010000403.1:0-4071 GCA_036741575.1 Kapaibacterium sp. (SeqCode) | reverse complement strand
AAACTAAAAACTTTACTAAAAATTCTCATATTTCATTCAAAAAATTAATAATAATACTATTTGCTTTTCTCATCGGCCTCTTTCCTGATAGCAGCTATTCTTTGCCTGGCAGTTTGTACGAGAGAATCGTGCATATATTTTATATATTCATTAATTAACTCTCTTTCCAGATAAGATTCGAATTCCCTGTAGGATGAATACCCAGCACTCCTTACTATTTCGTTCAGCTTTCTATCAATTGCTGCGAATGATTTGGATTTGACACCGAAACTATACTCAGTCCAAAAGATGTCGCTGTTTAGCCATGTTAATAATGCGTTGATTGTTTGTACCGGCGAAGTAGTGTCGTTATCAGCCAGGCCGGTTGTTTTTTGCTTCGCATAAGAAGTATTTCCCGGAAACATTGTTCTTGTAGCCGTATTAACATCATTTCCCAAAATGAATTCGCTTTTCTTGCCGCAGCCGGCAAACATCAGTAAAACAATTATTGGAACCAAAAACTTCATATGTTCCGTAATTAAAATAAAAAACCATATTACAAAACTAAAAAAGGCTATACAATATTGTACAGCCTTTATTAAAAAAACAATTTAAATTTTATTAATTGCCTTTTTTGGCTTCATCGCCTTTTGCTGCAGGCTCTTCAGCTTTGGGTGCAACCATAGCTTCAATGCCTTTTTTCATGTCTTCAAGTTTTTTCTTGACGTCTTTTGGCACGGCTTTGAGTAATTCAGCATCGCCATAAATACCAGCTAAAACGCCCATCATGTCTTTCATCATTGTTTCGTTGAAAGCTTTCACATCAGGATCGTTTTCGAAAGGTTTGCCGGCTTCCTGCATTTGCTCTTTAGAAGTAATACCATAAGGTTTTACTAATTCAAGCATTTTTTCTTCGAGGACTTTCATTTGTGTTTCATTCAGTTTGGCATCAAATGTTGCAGGGTCTTTAGCTGCTTCTTTGATAGCTTCGATGAACATAGTCTTGAACTCAGGTGATTTCAGGTAGTTCATAACTTCTGTGGAAACCTTCATATAATCTTCTTTTGTTACTGTAGGTTTCTGTTCTTCTACTTTAGCTGTAGTATCGGTAGCTGGCTGGTCTTTAGGTTCATCTTTTTTGCCGCAGCTTGTAACGCCAAATACCAGAGGAACAACCAAAAGAAGTGCAAAGAGTCTGAAAAATTTCATAACATTACTCCAAAAAAAATTAAAAAAATTGTTAAAATAAATAATTGTCAATAGATGCAAGGAACTTAATCCTATATTGTAATACATTTTTTCCCGTTTTCAAAAAACAAAGTTCAAAATTAATAAATAAAAAGCTAAATGCAACAACTTTTTTTTTATCGTCATATTTACCAAAAAAATAGATTGTTTCTGTGTTTCAGAGAGTGTTTTCATTATTTTAACTTTTCACTCATTAGTTTTATTTGCCTGAATATATCTGCCAAAAACAATTTCACTTTTATTTTATCTCTTAAATATTAGGGCAAAGCGAATCAATACCTTACATAAGATAATTCAATCTCAGCACTTTTCTCAAATACTAATAGTAATTTATAAATAATACACAATATTTCAAATTAAACAATTTTGCTTATCTGTAAAAAGCATTAATTTTGTTAAAATATAAAATTGCAATAACAATTAATTTTAAAGCGGAGGTCGAGTGAATATTTACTTAAGTGGGATTAGGGTAATAAATCCTGCGGATAACACAAATTCGGTATTTAATCTATGGCTGAAAGATGGTTTGATTTTTGGCATGTCAGCCGATGAATTAACAATAGAATCTGATACCGTAAGGATAGATGGCAGCGAAATGGTTTGCTCGCCTGGCTTGTTCGATATGCATGTGCACCTGCGGGAACCCGGCTACGAATACAAAGAAGATATTAAATCGGGAACTAATTCTGCCGCCAACGGAGGATTTACCGGTGTATGCTGTATGCCTAATACCGATCCTGCTATTGACAACATTACTGTAGTTGAGTATATTAACCAGAAAGCAAAAAACAATATTGTTGATGTCGTCGTTGCCGGCTCAATCACACAGAAAAGAGAAGGCAAGCTGCTTTCGCCGATGCTCGAGTTGAACAATCACGGTGTGCCTGTTTTTACCGACGATGGCTCATGCGTAACTGATTCCGAAGTAATGAGGCGTGCGTTCGATTATGCTGCATCGAGGGACCTGCTACTGTCGCAGCATTGCGAAGACCATTCGCTTACCGAAGATTTTTCGGCAAATGAAAGCGAGATTTCTGCAAAACTCGGACTGAAAGGTTACCCATCGATAGCCGAGGAAATCATAATCGCCCGTGATATTGCACTATCGGAGTATTGCGGCAACAGGCGCTACCATGTATCGCATATCAGCACAAAAGGAGCTGTCAGGATTGTTGCCGATGCCAAACGGCGCGGGCTTAGGGTATCGTGCGAAGTGACGCCTCATCATTTTTTACTATCCGACGATGTCCTGATAGATTATAACACAAACCATAAAATGAACCCTCCGCTTAGGTCAAAAAGCGACATCGAGGCTATTCTCGAAGGATTGTCGAACGACACAATCGATTGTATCGCAACAGACCATGCGCCTCATGCATTGCACGAAAAAGACGTCGAATTCGAATCGGCGCCAAACGGTATTATCGGGCTCGAGACATCGCTTGGCCTTTCATTGCATTTTCTGGTTCACAAAGGTTATTTAACATTGGAGAAACTTATTGAGAAGATGTCCGTAAATCCTCGGAAATTATTAGGCTTACCCGATATTATAATTAAGCAGGGCGAAAAAGCAAACCTTACTATTTTCAGCCCGGCCGAAGAATGGATTGTCAACAAAACTCTGTTTATGTCCAAATCCAAAAACACCCCATACGAAGGTATGAAATTAAAAGGAAAGCCAAAATATACCGTTAATAACAATAAACTGTTTGAATGTAAATTATAATGGTATTAATATGAGTAACGAACCAAACAATGCTACAGAAAAAAGCATATCAAAGCCTCAGGCCAAAGATGGAATTGAAAATGACCAAATGTATAAAAAGATTAAAGCTCAGGAAATGATAAAACGGGTAAAAGAAAAAATTGAAAGCAATGACCCGGCGGTTCTCAGGACTATTAAGACTTTTCTCGACGATAAAGGCAAACCAGTTAATAAAACCAAGAAAAAAACATGAAATATAATATACATTATGTAAACTAACATTTCCTTTGAGTATATCCCCTTTGCCGGGATATTTTCAAATTTATTAGGTTTTTTTTTATAAATGATATAATTTTGTTGAGATTATTGTTTAAGAAATTATAAGATTAAGATATGAAGAAAATATTCAATCAAAGAAATATTATATTGACGGCAATTGTTGTACTGGCTATCCTATCAAGATTGATAGACCATCCGGCTAACTTTACGCCTGTTTTTGCACTTGCCCTGTTTTGCGCCGTTTATTTCAGGGATAAAACCGCAGCGCTGATTGTTCCATTTACTGTAATGTTCGTAAGCGACCTTTTCATAGGCATTTCATCATTGAATATTGCTGTCTACTTCACCTTCGGATTTTCGTATTTAATAGGCTATCTCTTTCTTAGGAAAAGGCTTAGTGTGCTGAACATTATCCTTTCATCGGTTGCTGTTTCCACACTCTTTTTCTTAACATCCAATTTCTACGTGTGGGCGTTCGATCCTTTTAGGCTCTACCCTTTCACTCTGAATGGCCTGGTTGAATGCTACACAATGGCTTTGCCTTTCTTCAGGAACTCCCTGCTGGGAGACCTATTCTACAGCTCAGTTCTGTTTGGTGTGTTTGCCCTGGCCGAGAAGTATTATCTTAGCAGTGATAAAGGTTATGCTTTAAAAGAGAATGTTTAAGTTGTTGTAATATCTATTAGTTATCATTTATTAGACTTATCCCTTCATTTGCATGATTTTTACTAAGAATGAATCAAAATAATCCAATTCATTCAATCCCAATTTAGCCTCGCCTAACATATTATTTAGCCATTTTTGCCCGAAAAAACGCGATTTCGGTAAAATTCCGGTAAACATTTTTCCGGGTTGGTTTT
>DAINRZ010000402.1:0-4074 GCA_036741575.1 Kapaibacterium sp. (SeqCode) | reverse complement strand
AATAGTTTCAAGCTTTTGGCAGAGATTTTGCCAGAATAATACGAATAAATACTTGGAAAAAGGGGGCAGCATGAAAAAGAAAGCATTAAAGAAAAAAAGCAGAATTAAGAGAAAAACTAAGATTTTTCTTTTTGCAAACATTATTGCATTTATAGCAATATTCATATATTGTTCGAATGATAATATCAATGGCGGACCCGACCCGACATCAGGAAAGATTAGCATCGCAAGCTTTAATATCCAGGTCTTTGGTACTTCGAAGCTAAGCAAGCCAGAAGTAATGGAGAAAATCGTTGCTATTATTAATAATTTCGATGCAGTAGCAATACAGGAAGTTCGAAGCGCCGAAAATACTATCCTGCCCAACCTTGTAAATATGCTTGGCAGCGGTTGGGACTATAAAATATCCGAAAGGCTGGGCAGGACAAGCTCCAAAGAGCAGTATGCTTTGGTTTACAGAAAGGAGAGTATAGTCGTCGATAGTGTTTATCAGGTGCCCGATCCATATGATAAGCTGCACCGCGAGCCATTTGTGTGCTATTGCCGTTCTGGCAGTTTCGATTTCAGCATAATTAATATACATACAGACCCCGACGAGATACCCGAAGAATTAAATGCACTCGACGATGTGCTGTTAAGCGAACTTAAAAAGGAAAAAGACGCAATTTTAATGGGCGACTTGAATGCTGCGCCTGCAGAATTTGATGAATTAGGAAGGATTGCAGGGGTGTTCTATGTAATTCCCAATGGTAAAACAACAAATGTCAGGGGTACACAAACTTATGATAATATTGTATTTATCGGCAATGAACTGAGAGAATACTTACGTGGTGATGTTTATGACTTCAAATCGATATTTGGGCTGACCCAGGAACAGGCTTTGGATATTTCAGATCATTTGCCTGTTTATGCCGTGTTCAGGACTGATATGGCCGACGACGACGGCGCCCTGGCTTCAAGAAGAATAGCAGATAACATTGTTCCGGCATCAATCCATAAATAAAAATCGCCGCCAGTTTTCCTCCACTTTGCCAATTGTCTGTTGGATGAAAATAATGTGGTTCGGCTTCTTTGGCTTTGTTCTCAGCCTCATACCGGCTTCCTCGGGCGATCTATTTCCTTTTTTGTTGTTGCATTCCCTGCAGGCAGCCACCATGTTTTCCCAAGAATCAATACCACCCCGGGATTTGGGGATAATATGGTCCACTGTCAATTCCGGGCTTCGGGTGCCGCAATATTGGCAGGCCATGCCGTCCCGCCGCAGAATATTCTTTCTTGTCAGCTCGATTTTTTTGTATGGAACTCTGATATAATTGGCAAGCCTGATAACGCTTGGGAACGGGAAGGATTGGGAAACAGACCTTATAGATAGGCCGTCGTTTCTTTCCACCATTTCGGCTTTTGTAAGCAGCAGCAAAATCATTGCTTTCCTTGTGCTGCAAATAGTAATCGGCTCGTAACCTTGGTTAAGGACCAAAACCCTGCTGCTCGTCAGGGATACTTGCTTCCTCTCCTGATGCGGGCAACTGCCGGGGCGCTGAAAATCGCTGATATAACTGAAATCTCTATCTCCCTGAAAAATAAATTAAATAACACGTATCCGGGAACCTGACTTCCTTTCAAGCCATCTTAACCGCTACTCTGAGTTTCAAATAACTAAGTTTCAATAACTTTTATACTTACGTTCCAATTTAATAAATATTTGTTAAACATGGATTAATATTTGGTTTATTTGTTGCATACTGTAAATCTGTTTGCTCACGGTTATAAAATATTTAACATTATTACTTTTTTTATGCCACGTTAAAAATATTTTAATTAGATTAGAGATTGTTAAAATAAAATAATTATTTTCGTAACTTATAAAGAATATGAAATTATTGGGAATCTTTTTTATGACAGCTAGGAAAGTAATATTTGCCTTTGCAGGCTTTTTTATAATGACTGCTATTGCTTTGCCGCAGCAACTGCTGCCCACTGCCGAGCTGGATCTGAAAGAAACCTATACTTCTTTTACCAAAGCTCTCGAAGAACCCGACAAAGTGTATAAATTGGATCTTTCGTTTCAGGGCCTGAAGCAAATCCCTGATTCAATAGTCTTGTTAAAAAACCTGCAAATACTTATTCTTTCTGATAATGAACTCGACACCATTCCAGATTTTATTGGTAATCTTGTTAATCTTCAGGAACTAATTGTTAATAAAAACAAGGTGGAATTTGTCTCGGACAGCATTTGTAAGCTGACTAACCTTAAAAAACTGCACTTAATAAGGAACAGGATTAAAGTATTGCCTCCCAGAATTGGCGAGATAGAATCATTGGAAGAACTGGTACTTTCTAAAAACAGGTTTAAAGAAGTGCCGTTAAGTATTGGTAATCTTAAGAACTTAAGAGAGATGTACCTCTCTGATAATAGAATTAAGTATCTGCCTCAAACCATAGCCGAGCTGGATATGCTAAAAAAACTTTACTTATTTGGGAACAACATACCAGACGACGAAAGGGAAGTAATTCAAAAGCTTCTGCCAAATACCGAAGTTGTATGGTAAGCGGTTTATCAAACTGAGCTTAATCAATTTAAAATAAATATAGGAATTAAACATGTTTTTCGATTTTCTTAGTCCCCAGGAACGTGAATACTTCCTTGAATTAGCCTACTTAGTTGCTAATTGCGATAAAAATTTTCATGCCGAAGAAAAAAGGTTAATAGAGTTTTATAAGAATGAAACTAAGCTTAATGACTATGAAATAAAGGGTATTCCACTCGACGATTTACTCGAAAAACTAAGTGATTTATCTTTTATCAGCAAAACATCAATTCTTTTGGAAATTTTGGCTCTTGTTTTGGCCGACCTTCAATACGATGGCGAAGAACAAAAAATTGTACACAGAATAAGGGACAAATGGGGGATAAGCGACAGCCAATTCAAAGATATAATTCATTGGCTGAAAAACAGGAATATTATCCTGAAGAGTGAAAACTTTTGAATGAATACTAATTAAGTGTTCTATTAAAACAATCTGTTAAGCAGCTTATAAAATTATGTTTACGCCTTAATATCCAATTAATAATTTGGGCGGCTTTATCTACCGCCGCCGCCATCGGGCTTTTTCGGTTCATCCTCTTCGTCTTCGTCATCTTCATCGAGGCCGGTTATTACTTTGCTCTCTACCCTTCTGTTAAGGGCCCTGCCTTCTTCCGTGCTATTAGGCGCTATTGGCCTTTTCTCGCCGTAACCTTTTGCAATCAGGTTCGAGGATTTAACCCCCTTGGTGATTACATAATCGACTATTGATTTAGCCCTTCTTTCCGAAAGTTTAAGATTAAAATCGTCCGATCCTACACTATCTGTATGTGCTGATATTTCCATTTTAAACATTGGGTTTTCCACTAAGATTTGGGATATCCTGTTCAATTCCGGGAATGATTTGGGATCGACTTTGTGGCTGCCAGATTCAAACCTGATGTCGCCGATGTTCAGGTTGGGGTCAGTGATATTAGTCCTTAGCCTGATTGTATCAAATCTGGTGTAATTCCTGTTAGTATCGATATATGAAAGATCGACATCTATTGTTTTTGTTTCGTAATTCAGCTTCGATATTGTATATGAGTATTTCCTGCCTAATTGCAGGGGGAAAAAGAATGTGCCGTCTTCGGCATCGCAGTCTGCCTCCCTAATCCTGCCCGTTGTCAGATCTTTTATTGTTATGTGGGCGCCAAGCGGATTATTGCCGTAATCAAACACAATGCCGTTAATTGTCGCCAGGGATTTAGGCCTGAATTTACTTGGCACTTC
Source organism: Kapaibacterium sp. (SeqCode) (assembly GCA_036741575.1). Classification (GTDB taxonomy): domain Bacteria; phylum Bacteroidota; class Ignavibacteria; order Kapaibacteriales; family UBA2268; genus DAINRZ01. The sequence goes on along the minus strand of DAINRZ010000402.1, from coordinate 277 downwards.
CTGGGTGTAGATATCGAAAACAATAGGCTGGTCGCCTTTTGCCAGGAACGCAAAATTACCATCGGTAGTTACTTTGAAATAATATTCTTTTGAAGGAGTATTAATTTCTTTTCCCAGGTTGATTGGTTCAGACCAATCAGTCCACGAATCTTCTTTAAGCCTTGTGGAAACAAAAACGTCCGACCTGCCCAGGCCATAATGCCCATCTGAACAAAAGTATAGTGTTTTGCCGTCCGGGTGGAGAAAGGGAAATCTTACCACGTAAGGTGTATTTATT
>DAINRZ010000401.1:0-4080 GCA_036741575.1 Kapaibacterium sp. (SeqCode) | reverse complement strand
ATACTTACCAAAAATCAATTCCTGCCTTTTCTTTACGTAGTCATATTTCTCTACATCGATACTTTTTTTCTTATTTAGGCTGTAGTATTTATTGCATGCGCCGCCAAACGGGTATTTTTTGCCCTCGATTTCAATAATACTGATACTGCATTTCAGGTCGCATTTTTCCTTTCCGCCGCGGCATATGAAAGGTTCTTTATACTCTACATCCCTGCCTGCCAAGCCTGCCAGGCTGTAGCATCCGGGACTGATAATCCCCAGGCCGAGTTTTTCTTTTACCTCGAGGGCAACGCCAAAAGCACCCATCAATCCGGGTTCGGGCGGTACGATAATCTCGTTGCCCGTCAGTGCAGCCATTGCAATTGGTATAGCCTTATTATAGCATACGCCGCCCTGCATAAATATCTTTTTACCGACCGGGCGGTTGCCCTTTACCCTGTTCACATAATTCATGCAGATGGAGTAAACCAGTCCTGCCACAATATCTTCGCGGCTGATATTCTCCTGCAGTGCAGTTTTAATGTCCGAACTAATAAAGGCTGAGCACTGGTCGCTGAAATTAGGCGGATTAATTCCCCTGAGGGCAATTTGCTCGATCTCTGTAACATTAATGCCAAGCGATTCATAAGCAGATTCCTCGATAAATGAACCTGTACCTGCCGAGCAGGCTTCGTTCATGGCATAATCCGCCGGTACTTTATTGACTATATAGGTATATTTAGCGTCCTGGCCGCCAATTTCGAAAATAGTATCCACTTCTTCATCGAAATACACTGCTGCAGTGGCGTGAGCTACAATTTCGTTTATTACACCTTCCGTCAGGGCGTGAAGGCCTGCTATATGCCTGCCCGATCCGGTTACGCCAACTCCAACGATGCTGATATTTTCAGGTATTTGCTCAATCAGAGCCTGGTAGCAATTTTTCGATGCGGCAATTGGATTTCCGTGAGTATAAAGGTAAACAGAACCGAGTATTTTATCGTCAGAGATTCTAATTATTACAGCTTTTGTTGTCGTAGAGCCGACATCGAGCCCCAAGACACAAACATCGCCTTCGATGGCTTTACCTTTCTGAAACTCTTTGAATTTAACCAGATGCCTGAATTTCTCCAAATGCTCGTGGAAAACAAACGAACTTTCTTTATCCTTCAGGATTGCAGCCTCGCCCGAAGGCTGTACTTTATGGTTCAGGCCGTAAATGGCAGCCCCCAGCGCTTCGAAATAGGTAGCTTCCCTGGGAATTATCATTTCCGGCAATTCTTTCCGCATGTAGTCCATAACAATATGGTTTTTAGTCACACCGCCGATAACGAGGACTTTGCCGCTTCTTACTTTTTTTAGTAATTCAAGGACTTTTTCGCTCATCATCTGTGAAAGCCCTGCGGCAACTTCACCTTTGGGTACGCCTTTGTTCAAAGCATGAGTACAGTCCGATTTACAAAAAACCGAACACCTTCCCGAAACTCTGTATGGATCCGAAGTAGCGGCAATACCCGATACCTCGCCCACCCCAAGGTTCATCCTTTTTATTTGCTGAAGGAAAAATTCCCCTGTACCCGAAGCGCACTGATTTTTAGTGATTACGTTAGAAATTTTGCCTTCTTCGTCGACTGTGTAAACCATAAAAGTCTCCCCGCCCAGGCTTGCTATGGCCGAGAAATCACCAAGGTTGTCATAAAGGCTTGAGAAAGCTAATTCCGTTGCTTCGGGCTCGGGTATTGATGTAAGGGCAACAAGGTCGCGGAATTTCCTTCCTGTAACCACTACGGGAAGGTTATCCTGGTTGAACCTTTTAAGGTTATCGATAAAAAAGTCCTTCGGGTTTCCGTTATGAGCTTCGGAAAACACATCCCTGACGGATATTCTTCCGTTGTCATTCAATGAAGCTTTTACGAAGGACACCGTCGAAGCCCCAAGGCAAACTCCTATTACTTCAGCCATTTATTTACCTATATTATTATCTAAATACAATCCGGAATAAACCGGAAAAGTTAAAATCAAATTTACAATTTACAAAAACAATATTTAATAAATTGTTCGAAATTAATTAATTTAAATTATCTTACGGCTTCCCACTCATCGGATACAGACCTTCCGCGAAACATAACCGATAGAGAATTAAGCGTCCATGACCATAAGATTTTCATATACCCATATTTCCTAAATCTGCGTGGCGATTCGAATACAACTAATTTATCGGAAAACCTTGTCGATCCGGTTTTTGCTATCCTACGGAATAAATCGAAATCTTCTCCTGCGGCCAGCCTTTCATTATATCCGCCTATCCTTTCGAATACAGATTTCTTTACTATCTGGCACTCGCCCCTGCCCATGCCAAAACCCAGAAAATTCAACAGCCTGACATAATTGTTATGAATAAAATAGAATATTCTGTCCTTGAAAAGGATTTCGGAAGGATGGACACTAACTTTGCAGGCTATTGCATCACATTCGGTAACAAAATCGTTCGAAGTAACCCAATCCCTGATAACTGAGAAAAACATTTGGGGATTTTTAATAATGCAATCGCCGTTCAGAAACACGAGCACATCGCCGGTAGCTGCATCGGCGCCGCGGTTCCTTCCCTCGGATATTGTTTGCCTTACTGGTATTGTGTGTAAAACCACTTTGTCGGCAAATTCTTTTGCTATCTCTATAGTGCTATCGGTACTACCGCCGTCGCTGACGATAATTTCAAGGCTAAACTCCCTTTTTAAATCTTCGGTAAAAGCAGAAAGCGTATTCCTGATAAGTTTTTCCTCCATATAGACAGGAATAATTATACTAATCTTAGGAAAAATAATACCGTTATCCCAGTCCTTCACTGTGATTTCTTCATCCATTCTATCATTATTTGAAATCGAGCTAAAATTCATCACATATTTTATCTAATTGACAAAACATGCAATTTAAAGAAAATTTACTTATTTACAAACATATCTTGAAAGGATAAAGTAACTGGAAACGCGGTGCTTTATCCCCAAAAACTAAAGCGGGAGCAGGAAATTTCAGGTAGTTAAGCGACTGTTTGAACCAGTTCCAGAGATTACACCCGTCGGGCAGCAACTTCACAAGGTTGTAATCGAGGCTGATAATGTACTCCCTGTTGCCATACACTTCTCCCCCGTCGATTTTGTGCAGGGCGGCATATCCGGGTGGGCATCCCTGGCACAGGTCCCTTGCAGCATACCCAACGCTTAGTTCCAGCCAGTCAGGCCAGTATTTTTCAAGATTATCCGGTAATATATTATTAACGTTAATGCTCAACCATAGTGTATGCGAGCTGTAATCATCAATAAATATCTTCGATGGTATCCTATGCTTGTTGCCGTGCCACGGTGCCGGTATGTATGTAAACTTCGGCGTAAAATTTTGCAGGTACGGCACATAGTGCTGGCCTAAGTACAATACCGTCCCCAAAATATCCGCATAGAAATCCGATGGCGAGAAACCCCAGTCTTTTCCGAATCCGTCCAATACTTCCACATAAGTCAGGTAACCCATACCCATAACTCCGCCGAGAACCGTCGACAATTCGTAATCCATACCAATCGTATAGAATGCTTCGGACCAGAAGTAAGATGTATAATAAGCGCCAAAGACATGGCCGCCTTTATCGGCATTAAGGCCGTACATACCGTCTTCCATAATCTTGAAATCGCTTGTTTCGGACCAGATCGTATTCATCTGGGCTATATGCTGCAGAATAAAAAGTGTAGTTACCACTCCGCCAAGGGCAATAGTAGGCAAGAGCTTGATATCTGAATTCCTCAGCGGATTGTGCCCCAATAGCGTATATCGCTTTTGCCCTGCATATGTAAATTCGCTGTCGCCGACATATAGAGAATCTTTTGCATTGTTGTGATTTATAGCTGTCGTATCGCCTGCAGGCATACCTTCAGCAGATACGCCATGGTTGACTGCAATTAGCAAACATACAGTTAGAATGCGTGTTAACGCTGCTTTCAATTGTCTCTTAATCATTTTAGCATTTTTGAATAATTTGCACGATTTTTGTCATAAAATTAATAATTTATTATTTTCTAAAAATGAATTGTTTGTAAGAAAAAGAGCTTTATT
>DAINRZ010000400.1:0-4083 GCA_036741575.1 Kapaibacterium sp. (SeqCode) | reverse complement strand
CAAAATTTTGAACCCCTACCGTCATAATACATTCGCCTAAGGCGTTGTAGATTTTAATGCTTGAGCCTTCCGAAGGTTTCGAACCTTCGGAAAGTTTTAAATGTATTTCAATAAAATCCGAAGCCGGATTGGGAAATACTATTAATGAATTTCCCGGCATTTCATACACATTTGCTGGCGGCATCAGGTACTTGAAAAAGAAATCAAGCATATCCACCCTTTCTCCGGGTGGAGTATCAGCCAGGACAATAGCATTATCAATCCCAAGGCTGTCATAAATCTTTTTAAGATAGATTGCATGCCTGGGATGATGTATTACACTGCCGGAATTTGTCGGTGCAACATCCTGGTTAAGGCACTGGAAATAAACCGGTGGGTCACTTATATCCATCATATCTATCATGTCCAGTCTTTTTCTCAGTGCTGTTATTTCGAGACTATCATACCATGTCCTGTCTGGTATATGGTACAATGTCAAGTCATCGGTAAGCCCCATTGTCTCATACCAATTTTCGGGAAGGCCAATAATATCCGCCCAGCGCAGGAAATCATATGTTGACTGGGAATTCTGGTGCCCGGCAACAGTCAGCCTTGTCGATTCCCTAAGCACCGGATCGTCGTTCGACGGGTCGGCAAGGTCATCGCCGAAAGCAAGCCAGATTGTGGCTCCCCCGCCGGCAGAACCGCCATATGATGCAATCCTTTTTTTATCGATATTCCAAACTGCGGCATTGTATCGGATAAATTGCAAAGCCCTTGCAACATCGAGCATAATCGTATCGAGCCTCGCAGTTTGCTTGAACCTGTAGTTGATTGCAGCAAAAGATACCTTATTGCTGAGGCATCTTTTTAGGTAATTCAAATTCGTGCCGCTGCGGGCCTGAGTTTTATCGCCCGAAGTGAAACCTCCGCCATGGATAAAGATAACTAAGGGTGTAGGTTCGGTAGATTCGGCTTTCCAAAAATCGAGTACATTTCTTTCGAAAGGCCCGTATTTTACATTCTCATGTGTAGGCTTGGTGCCATCAGGAACGGCTCCCATTTGGTACAATTCCCTTATTTCTTCGGGCGCCAGCGGTCTGTCGTATATCCGTATATCGTCGAGCCATCCCCTGTAAGTGAGAAAGCTGTCGTTCAAGCCATACCTGCCGAAGCCGATTGAGCACAATTCATTCGTTTGGACGGAGCTAAAGAAGTCCGTATATGTTTCATCAGAGCCAAGATTGTAGTTCCTGCCAGTAAGTTCCTCGCCGTCGAGCCAGCCGGTATTCCCGCTGCTGCCCACGACAGCCACAAAATGATACCATTTGTTTGGTTCCAGATTAATCTTTGTGTCGAAACAGAATTTTGCATTAACAATAGTAAAATACAGCCTCCTGTTTTTACTGTCCTCATTGTGCCCTATCTCGATAATAAGGCTGTTGTGAGGCTGATCTGCCGATGATTCACCGTAGTAGAACAACGGAAGTACCTGTCCGCCTACATTCTGGAATTTAAACCATATTGATATCGATCCGCTGTCCAGGCCGGCAATCCTAAGCGGGAGCCTGTTAATTGTATCCGATATAAATATCCTGTCGTTTGGCGAATCGAATCTTGCTGAATTACCTATAATTCCCTGTTCGTAGCTTATATTTTTTGCTCTACCGGCAAGGTTGTTGCCGCTTTCGTCGGCAACAGTCAGGCTGTCGCTGTCGAACGACCAGTGCGCAGCCAGCCCTTCGTTAATATCGCCTGGCGAATTATATGTTAATATCAGGATAAGGAGTATTATTATTCTTATCATCTTGCCACCAAAATACTTATAGTAAAAACTCTAAAATACACATCTTATTTATTATACGCTTTTTAAGGGCAATAAATCCCTTTTTAAAAGTAAATCCAGCGCCAAAGGATTTTACCCTTAGTATTATACTCGACAGCCGGGAACGGAAATTTAATAAATGACAAACCGCTTAGAATAGCTTTCAAAAATCCTGAATCAGTTTCTATTTTCGACCAGTCGATATCTAAAGATAAAAAGAATTGCCTGTACCTTTCTGCCTTAGGGATAAGTACCCCCTTATATTCACTAATATTCCCGTATTCTCCGTACATGCCATTGGCGCTATAACCTGCCGAAAGGCAAAGCCAGGACGGCAACAAGCCATTGCTGATAATACTATTTATGGGAACAGAAAGCCAGTATGTGTGGCCATTGTAGTCTTTAAATATCCGGTCGAATGAATTCTCACCGAGGTAACCGTTTGCTTTTGCGGAATATGGAGATTCCCAATAACTGAATTTATATCTTATCAATTGCTTATTAAAGAGAAGTTCATTCCCCAAAACGAGCAATGAGCCCATTGAATTAGCAATAATATCGCCCCAGGAGAATCCGTACCCTTCGTGGAAACCGTCCATTATCTCGATTGGCAGCATGAGGATAAATCCGAAAGAAGAACCGAAATACAATGATTCTTCTTTGGTAAAGCCAATATCACTCATCAGGTGCAGTCCGGCATAACTATAAACATAGGAGCCGAAAACATGCCCGAACTTATCTACCTGAAGGTAACCGCTGTTGTCGTTATCGAAGTGCAAAGGTGTCAATCCCCTGTCTTTGTACCATGTTTTGCCAAGTACATACATTGATAAAGGGTAGTAAACAGCAGTAAAACCCAATACTTTGTATAATGCCCCGCTGCTGACTTTTGATGTATCGTCTGTTTGAGTGCTGTCTCCACTAACAGCTTTTAACTGTTGTGTCATTGCAAAAGCAAATACTAATGCCAGAATAACTGCCCGTAGGGGGAGTATTTTCAGTCTATTTGTTTTCATAAATTTTTACTTATTCCAGAAATAATCCTTTTTCGATACCTTTCACCAAATCCCTGATAAACCTCGCAGCAGGCGCCCCGTCAATTACGTCATGGTCAAATAGTACCGTCATATTCAATACTTCCCTGATTTCAATTTTATCGTCAACGACGAGAGGCTTTTTAATAACAGAGCCGAGCCCAATACAAACAGGGTGAACAGTAATAGGGATAAACCACCCGTTTATTTTTCCAAACATTCCGATTGATGTTATAGCAGCATTGCCCATTTTGCCAAATACATAATCGGGCCTTTTAAGCATAATTTTCCATATTGCCCTTCGGAGAAATCCCGGCAAATTGTAATACAATTTTTCCAGGAAAGTAGGCTTCCTGCTAATCAGAATATCATTTCCCGATAGAGTTTTATTCACGGATTCATCCAAAAGCCCGGTAATTTCTGCAACACTTAAATTATTAGCCTGAGGAATTAATAATGGAATAGGCACTCTTTGCCCGTTAATTTCCTTCTCGATGAGAAAAGATATATTGACGTCATCGAACACGACGGCTTTCCTGCTGCCTTTAAGGAAAGCAGCCACAAGCTTGTGTTCGCTGATAGTGCCGGCGATAACTTTTACCATCCAGGCATTAAACGAAACCCTGATGCCGGACCTTTTCAAATCCTTCAACCTGATACGGGCATCGGTTACATCTGCTTCGAGAATAGCAGCAACATGATGCTTCCTTCCGCCGATTTCGCCAATATCGACGGTAGCAATCCTGGATTTGGGAAATGTAATCCAGGTGTAGAACTTTTTGCTCTGTTGTTTCATTGGTTTAACACTAACTTAATGAATTTTCGGGTATTTAAAAGCATATAAAATTTGTGTAATCATAATAACCGGCATGCTTTACCACTCATGTGTATCAGTATAAAAGTATCTCCCGGAATGGATTAATTCCAGATTATTCAATTCTCAGCAGACTAACCGAGGCCGCCTTCCGGTTATACAAAGGCACTTTTTCGTCAATCACTACGCTTGTATCCAGGCCGAAAGCGTTACTGTCGCTAATCCCGATTTTATTAATTACCTCCTGCAGATTCAAAATCACCTTCTCTTTAAATTTCAGGCTATAATCGTTTGTGTGAATTCTGTCTATCAAAACAAATTTGAAATCGCCCTGAATACTATGGCTTCGGAGAGATGGGAAACTGCTGACTATATCTACTTCTTTGCTGACTATTAAATCCTCTATTACCTTCCTGAAAAAAACATTAATT